>JBAVPI010000158.1:0-3543 GCA_049692915.1 Pyrinomonadaceae bacterium | reverse complement strand
GAAGAAAGCAGGTTTTATCTATTCACGATTGACGATTCACCATTCGCTTCTTATCAAATTTCGTGGCGGTTGGTGAGGGCCTTGTCCATCGTCACCTCGTCAACGTATTCGAGGTCGCTGCCGACGGGCATGCCCATGGCGATGCGCGTGACGCGCGGGCCGAGCGGTTTGATGAGGCGACTGATGTAGCTGGCCGTCGCCTCGCCCTCGGTCGTCGGGTTGGTGGCGAGGATCACTTCACGCACCTCGATGCCCTCATTATTTTCGGGTCGCAGGCGCGGCAGCAGATTCGACAGGCGCAGGTCTTCCGGCCCCATCCCCCGAATCGGCGAGAGGCTTCCATGCAGCACGTGATAGAGGCCGTGGAAACTTCGCGTCTTCTCGACGGCGACGAGATTGTACGGCTCCTCGATGACGCAGATGATCGAGCGGTCGCGCGACGTTGACGTGCAGAAGCGGCAAGGCTCTACGTCCGTCAGGTTGTTGCACACCGAGCACATCACGATTCGCCGCTTGACCTCGTCCATCGCCGCCGTGAACCGCTCCACGTCCGCCTCACTCATCCGCAGGACGTGAAAGGCCAGACGCTGCGCGGACTTCTGGCCGATGCCGGGAAGCCGCTTGAACTCGTCTATGAGTTTGGTGACTGGTTCCGAGTATTCCAACATACAAAAACAGTGACGGGCGACGAGCCGCAGGTGACGAAAGAAGACACCTTCTCCGCTTCGTCACTTCTTCACTAGAATCCGAGTCCGGGCGGAAGCATGCCGCCGAGCTTGCCCTTCATGGCCTCGTCAATTTTGCGACCGGCCTCGTTGACGGCGGCGACGATCAGGTCTTGCAGCATCTCCACGTCGCCGTCTTTGATCGCCTCCGGGTCAATCTTGATTGACTCGACCTCCTTCGTGCCGCGCATCTGGACGGTGACGACGCCGCCGCCCGCCGAGGCGTCAACGATCATCTCCTCCATCTCCTTCGACATCTTCTCCTGCATGGCCTGCGCCTGCTTCATCATCTGCTGGATGTTCATTCCGCCGGGAAATTTCATCTGCTTAACCTCGCCTGTCAATTGAAATTTGGGGGTTCGTTTTCGTCAGCCATCGTAGCGTTCATCGTGCGCAAATGCAACGCCCGCCTCCCGCGCCCGAAGTTGCGTATTTCCCAAGAGGCAGCACGCTCAAACTCCGTGCGCGCTGTCGGAATCTCGACACCCATGCGAGCGACAGTCAGAATCTGGACAGGTGTTCGACGAGGGATGCCGCCAACGCCGCGTCGCCACGACCTCTTTAATTTAACTTACATAAATCACGAAAAAATTGCCTGACTTCAACCTGTCGGTTGAGCCTGCGACGCGCGTGCAGAGCGGGCCGAGTCTGCGGATGCGCGTGGGAATGAGACTTGCTTAAGGCCACCCGACGCGACACGGCGACTTAATGCAAGCACGTCGGAGCGCCACGCCACGGTCAACTCCGACCGGCCTTCGCCGACATCCGTACAGCAACGCATGATCCGACAGCGTCTCATCAACCCGTTCATCTGGACAATCATTGTTGCCGGTGCGGCGGCCTCTGTGCTCTCGGCATACAGGCTCGCGCGGACGCCGCCGGACTTCAATTTTCTACTTCTGTTATTGCTGGCGGTCGCGGTCGGGACGCGCATCAGCATCAAGATTCCGCACCTTTCGTCGGCGGTTACGGTCTCGGACAACTTCGTCTTCCTAACGCTGATGTTGTACGGCGGCGACGCGGCGGTCGTCACGGCGGCGGTGACGGGCATCTGTTCGGCCACGCTCGTCAGCAAAAAGGGGCGGACGCTGCTTCTCAACGCGGCGGTCTGCGGCGGCGCGACGTTCCTCGCCGCGCCCATCTGGCGACTCTACGCCGGGCACACGTCGGCCAACGTGCCGGGAGATTTCTCCGGCGGTTTTCTCATCGCTTTGTGTGGCATCGTGTTCGTCCAGTACGTCCTCACTTCGGCGGTCGCCGCCGTCTATTCCGCGCTGAAACGCAACGGCGCAATCTGGGGGACGTGGAAGGAGCATTACCGCTGGACGTTTATGACGTATGTGGCCGGAGCATCGTGCGCGGCGCTCACGCTGCGGATGATTAATGCCGTCGGTTTCTACACGCTCGTCATCACCACGCCGATTGTCGGCATCATCTATTTCATGTACCGCAGCTATCTTGAGAACATCAAGTGCGCGGAGGCGCAGGCCGAGCAGTCGCTTCGCCACGTCGAGGAACTTTCGCACTACATCGCCGAGCAGGAGCGCATCCGCGAGCAGTTCTCGCAGGTCGAGAAGATGTCGGCGCTCGGACAGATGGCCTCCGGCGTCGCGCACGATCTCAACAACAGTCTCGCGGCCATCCTCGGTCGCGCCGAGTTGATGCAGCGGCAGACGGACGACCCGAAAACCCGCCGCGGCCTCGACCTCATCGCCGAGGCGGCACGTGGCGGCGCGCGGACGATCAAGCGCATACAGGACTTCGCGCGGCAGCGTCGCGATCACGATTTCACGCTCGTCTCGATTGACGATCTGCTCGACGACGTGAGTGAAGTGACGCAGCCTCGCTGGAAGGACAGCGCCGAAGCGTCGGACGTTCACATCAGTCTCGAACTCGCCAACGATTCGCGCGCTCTTGTGCTCGGTGACCTCTCGGAACTGCGCGACGTGCTCGTCAACATGATCTTCAACGCCGTGGACGCGATGCCCGCGGGCGGGCGTTTGATGCTCTCGGCTGCGACCTTTGACAACTCCGTCATCATCTCCGTCAGGGACACGGGCCTAGGGATGAGCGCAGAGGTGCGTGCGCGGGCCTTCGACCCGTTCTTCACGACGAAGGGCGTGCGCGGCATGGGCCTCGGACTCGCCGTCTCATACGGCATCATTCGCCGGCACGAGGGGACGATCAGCATCGAGTCGGAGGTCGGGCGCGGCACGACGTTCAAGATCGAACTGCCCGTCGCCGGTGTCGCGTCGAACACCGCACGGGGGCGAGGTGAATCCGTCACCGACGGGGCGAAAGCGCCGGGAAAGAAACTTATGACGAAAATTCTAGTCGTGGACGACGAAGAGGCTGTGCGCGAATTGATCCGCGAGATACTGGAGGACGAGGGCTACGAAGTCCGCGCCGTGTCGAGCGGGCGCGAGGGTCTCGCGCTCTTCGACGACGAAAAAGACTTCGACGCGGTCTTCACGGACGTTGGGATGCCGGGCATGAGCGGGTGGGAGTTGGCGCGCGCCATCCGCGAGCGCGACGCGCACGTGCCGCTGGCCGTCATCACAGGTTGGGGCGAATTGGTGAGCACGGACGAGCGCGAGCATGCGCGCGTGGACTGGGTGTTGACTAAACCGTTTTCGATGGAGCAACTCGCCGGAATCGTCGAAGAAGTCTCGCGCCGTCGCCGTCAGAGAATCGGTGACGCATCGTCATCGCCGTCGCCGCTGTCGCCGTCCGTCGTCGCCGTTTAGAACGACGCCGACGGGGATTGGGCACGACCACACCTTAAAACATCTCGCCCGGTTGGGGCACAGAGGCAGAC
>JBAVPI010000157.1:0-10844 GCA_049692915.1 Pyrinomonadaceae bacterium | reverse complement strand
TACTTGCACTTCGAGTAGCCGCAGTCGCGACAGAAGTCGCAGCCGGAGGCGTGTTCGAGTTGGCCCTTGCATTCGGGGCACTCGCTGATGAGCGAGTAGTTGCGGTTCGTGTTCGTCTCGTTGACGGCGGCGGGCATCGTCGTCTGAATCACGGGCGACTGCTGCGCGTAGGCGGCGGCGCGGGCCGAGTCCGGCTCGCTTTGCAGTCGTCGGCTCGTCAGCATGATGCACTCTGAGACGGCCTGCTCAGGCGAAGTCAGCAGACGTTCGTTGAACCAGACCGAGTGCGTTCCCGTCACTTTGTTGAGGCTGCGTGCCACTTCCCTCGCCTCGAATCCGCCGCGCAGCATCTTCGACGCGAGCAGGCCGACGCCGCCGGAGATCGGCCCCGTCGCGAAGACTTCGAGAATCATCTGCCCGTCATGATTGACCGTGACGTAGAGATTTTGACCGTCGAAGGGAATCTGCCACGTCGCGCCGCTCAACTCACGCGGGCGCTCGACGCTCTCGGCGCGCATGTTCGTCGCAAGCCCTGCGACGACGCTCGACGTTTTTCTCACGCTCGCCGTCTCAGGCTCTTCAATCGCCGTCTCGGTCGCCGACGCCTCGGCCACGATGGCCGGGTCGCACGCGACCTCGCCCGCCGCCGAAGCTCCGTTAATGCTGGAGAGCACCTGCGACTCGCGCGAGCCGTCGCGGTAGTAGCTGACGGCCTTGCAGCCCAACTCGCGGGCGAGCCGGTAAAGGCCATCTACGGATTCGACCGTGTCGTCGGCGGAGCCGTTGCAGGTCTTCGACACTCCGTTATCCACGTTGCGCTGCGCGGCGGCGAGCACGTAGACGTGCTGCTCGGCGGTCGTCGTCATCGCGTGGACGAAGTATTCGGGCAACTCGTGCTGGTGCGCGACGACAAATTCGGCGGCGCGGTCAATCGAATCCTGATCGGTCTGGTCAACCTCCATCCCCAGCGCACGCGCGGCGAGCGTATGCACGTAGGTGCGTTTGCCGAGCGTGTCGTGACGAACGTAGGCCCACGAGAAATTCGGCTCGACGCCCGAAGAGGTTTCGGCGACAAGCGAGATCGTGCCCGTGGGCGCAATCGTCGTCGTCTCATAGTTGCGCGGCGTGAGCGCGATGTCCGCGTCGAGACCGATCTCGTCGCGCAAAAACTTGTCGTAAGACTCCTTGTTCGGCTCGTACTCAGGGAAGACGCCCTTCTCCGCGCCGAGGCGACAAGATTCCGTCCAAGCCTCTTTGCGCACGAAGCTCATCACTTCGTCCATTAAGTTGATCGAGGCAGGCGTGCCGTATTTAATCTCCAATGCGATGCAGAGATCGGCGAAGCCCATCACGCCAAGCCCGACGGGGCGCGTGCGCCTGACCACGTCCTCGATTTCCGGGAGCGGCCACGCGCAGGTGTCAATCACGTTGTCGAGAAAGCGCGTGCACCAGCGAGTCGTCTCGGCGAGACGATCCCAGTCGAGACGCGTCTCGGCGTCATGGAACTTGGCGAGGTCAATCGAGCCGAGGTTGCAAGAGTTGTTGAAGTGCAGCGCCTGCTCCGCGCAAGGGTTCGTCGCGTAGATCGGCCCCATGCTTTCGATCATGTGGTTATGGCGGTTCACCTCGTCAATGAAGATCACGCCCGGCTCCGCATAGCGATGCGCCGAAGCGACGATGCGATTCCAGATGTCGGGCGCATAGACCATGCCGGGGCGCGGCGGCTCTTCCTTCGTGCAGCCGGAGAGGTCTGCCTCCGTGAATGTTGCGAGGTCGCGGAAGGTGACGGTCGTGCCGTCGGGCCGCCGGTAAACACAGTACGCGTCGTTCTGGACGGGATCGAAAATCGGCTCGTTCCAGCCCTCTCCGTCGAAGCTCAGTTGATACCACTCTTTGTCATCCACGGCGTCGAAGAACTTGTCCGTAACCGTCACGGAGATATTAAAGTTGGTGAGCGAATGCTGGTCGTTCTTGGCGTGGATGAAGCGCAGGAGATCGGGATGGTCAACACGCATGATGCCCATGTTCGCGCCGCGACGCACGCCGCCCTGCTTCACCGTGTCGGTCGTCGTGTTGAAGATGTTCATGAACGAGACCGGCCCCGACGCGACGCCGTGCGTCGAGCGCACCATCCCGCCTGCCGGGCGCAATTTCTCGAACGTGAAGCCCGTCCCGCCTCCCGTCTGATGAATGATGGCCGCGTCGGTCGCCGTCTTCATAATGCCCGCAATCGAGTCCGGCACGTCGAGCACGAAGCAGGCGGCGAGTTGTCCGTTCGGCTTGCCCGCGTTGACGAGGCAGGGCGTGTTCGGGACGAACTCGCGCCGCAGCATGATGCCGTTCATCGTCTGGTAAAACTCGTCGCGCTTGACCGGGTCAGTCTCGGCGGTGCTGACGTGTCCGACGACGCGGCGCACCACGTCCGGCCACTCTTCAATCGGGTTGCCCTGTGCATCCTTCAAGCTGTAACGCTTGCTGATGACGCGGCCCGCATTTATGCCCAGCGTCTCGGAAGAGGCGGGCGATGCGCCGGTGATGTTCAAAGCGGTTGGAGTCCCTTGGGGGGCATTCGGCTCGATTACGGTGCTCATCTCTCGTTGCCTTTCCCGCGCTCGTGGGGGGCGCGAGGCGTGTTCGGTTCTTAAAAAATACGCGGCGCGGTTTTACGAGCGCGCCATCACTTCAGAATGTGTCTCGAATGCTGCGGTTGGACTGTCTGCGGAGCGAGAAAATCCCTCATACGGCGGAGGCCACCGGATGGCTGCCCGCGCCCGCGTCTGTCTTCGTCTCAAGCGGAGCGCAATATAAGTCATCTCCATAACGATGTCAAGACCCTGACCCAATATATTGTATCTATTATTTTCAAGAGCATAATATACGGGATAGTTTGAGGTTTTACATTAAGCCTGAAAGCTTTTGCCGTGCGCCAAGAAAACTCCTTTTTCGTCATCCGCGTACAACGTGGAGGGCACGCGAAGAGTGGAACTGAGGCGGCCGTCGCTCATCCCAACCAACGACCCGGAGAAGGCAGTAGAGCGGGCCTGTTTTTCATCTAAATCTGACCGGCATTGGAGCCGGCAAAGACGAATCGGGGGTATCAATCTTGGAAATGAGAAGAACGACAGATAAGCTCGTGCGCGCGACCGCCGCAGAGGGGGCGATTCGCTGCGTGGCGGCGGTGACGACACAGATGGCTGCCGAGGCGGCCACACGGCACGGAGTTTCGCATACGGTCGCGGCGGCGCTCGGAAGGACGTTGACGGGGGCACTCCTGCTCGGCGCGGGCCTCAAAGAACTTGACCGTCTGACCGTGCAGATCGTTTGTGACGGCCCCGTCGGCGGCGTCACGGCGGAGACGAACGCGCGCGGAGAGGTGCGCGGCTATGTGCGCAACCCTGACGCGGACGCGCCGCTCAACGCCGAAGGTAAATTCGACGTGCGCGGGATCGTCGGCGAAGGCAATTTGTATGTGACGCACGAATCCGGTTACGACATAGGGCTGTATCGTGACCCTTACAGAGGCTCGGTGCCGCTCGTCTCCGGCGAGATCGGCGAAGACTTCGCCTACTACCTCGCCAAGTCCGAACAGATTCCCTCAGCCGTGATGCTCGGCGTGCTGGTACGCGCACGCGAAACGGGCGAGACATTCGTCGAAGCGGCGGGCGGGTTGATTATTCAGGTGATGCCGGGCGCGGACGCGAAGATCATCGAAGCGGTCGAATCTTCCGTGGCCCGCACGCCGCACACCACGAAGCTGATTCGCGAGGGGGCGAGTCCGGCGGACATGCTGCGCGCGGCGCTCGGCGAAGTGCCTTTTGAGATTCTCGAAGAGCGCCCCGTCAGCTTCACGTGCTCGTGCTCTTACGAACGCGCGTTGTCGCTCATCTCTTCGATTGACCCTGCGGAGTTGCAATCAATGCTGCTCGAAGACAAGGGCGCGGCGATGACCTGTCACTTCTGCAACGAGACGTACCGCGTTGACGAATCTTCGCTGGCGGAGATTCTTGAGACAGCCAATGCGTTGAGGGGTTGAAGGCGAGGGCGCGAGGGCTGCCAAGTTGAAGAGTTACAAACGAAGAGGCCGGACGCTTGAGTCCGGCCTCTTTTAATTTTGCATCCCGCGCGGTCGTGTTTTATTTAGACGGCAGCAGGTCGTAGTTGCCGATCTCGCGGTTGTGGTTATCGAGCACGCCGAGCACATCGGAGGTCTCTTCGAGCATCTGCTTGGTCATGGCGATGGAGTCGCTCAACTGCTCGAAGTCGAGCGAAGAGACGCGCTCCGGGGTCGGGAGCGTGACGACCTGATCGTTGACGAGTCCGAAGAAGTTTTCGATGGACTGCAACTGCCCTTCGACGAGTTTGACGGAGCGTTCGAGTTCGCTGAACTGCGCGAGTCGGCGCTTCAAGATTTCGACGTTCGCCTGCTGGACGCGCCGCGCGCGGTCGTCCGTCGTACCTTCGATGGTGCGCTCGGCCTGCACGAGTTGATTCTGCACGGCCTGACGGTTGATCGAGCGCAGGTGATGCTTGCGACGACGGTACACGTCCAAGAGGTCAACGAAATCTTCCCAACGCTGGTCAAGGCTCTTGATGTTGAGCGGCAACTCCTGCGCGCCGGTGAACTTCATGTAGTTGTCGAAAACCTGTTTCTTGAGCCACTTCAAATAGAGCACGGCTTCGCGCTCGCGCGGGTCGAAGGTTTCGATCAACTTGTCGCGCATTTCGTTGCGCTGCTTGAGCAGGCGCGAGCGGGTGCGCCGGTCAACGACACGCCGGTAGAGGTTGCTTGCGGGCACGGTGGCGAGGTACGCGCCCTCTGCGACGAGCGCCGCGGCTATCGGGATCGGCGACCATGTGTAAGCCGCCGCGACGGCGAAGCCCGCCATGCCCCAAAAGTTGGCCGGCTCCATCAACGCCTCTTTGAGGTATTCGATACTGATCTTTCTCTCCGCCATAAACATTACTTGAAAACCGGGACGACGATTCAAACTTGCTGCGGGCCTCGCCTCTCACACGCTCACTCGCCGGGCGGGAGCGCGGGCGTTTCCTTCCCCGCCCCCGTGCCGAGCAGACCCATCTGCTGTTTGTATGCGAGAAGCTTATCCTGAAGCTGCATGTCCATCGCCTCGCGTTCGATGTCCTGCATCTGCGTGTCAACGCTCGACGAACCGAGTTGAAGCTTGGCTTCGGCGGTCGCGGCACGACGGTCTATCTTCTCGCGCATCTCGTTGAAGGTCGAAGAGTCGTCGCCCAACTGGAACGAAGACATCGTCTGCGCGAGTTGCTCCTGCAACTTGGCCTGCTTCGACTGGCTGATGAGTTGCATCGCCTCAGCCGTGCGCCGCTGCATTTGCAGCATGTAATTGTCGCGGGCCTTACGCGCCTGTTCAGATGCTTTGGAGGCGTATTCGAGTTGCTGGCCGGTTTTCTGGAGGTCGAGTTGCGCCTGCTGAAGTTGGCCGATGTAGGCCGTGGCGATGTCGTCGCGGTTCATCTTGATGGACGCCTTGATCTTCGAGTCGAACTCGACGACCTGCGTTTCAAGACGCTCCTTGCTCTTGGCGAGCATGCGCTCGGTCGCCATCACCTGTGCGACGTTGTTGTTCAAATCCGGCACGCGGTCGCGCATGTCGCGGATGGTCTGCTGCAAAATCAGTTCGGGGTCTTCGGTCTTCTCGATGATGCCGCCGAACATCGCGCGTAACGAGCGTTTCAGTCTCGCCAACACTCCCATCTTCTCTCGCCCTCCAACCGTCAACCCGCCAAAATCACGCGACGGCGCTTAAAGTTTCTCCGCCCTGATTCCAACTGCTCGACGGGCACGAACATTGTACGTCGCCCCGCGCCGACGGGTTGCAGATTCGACAAACAAGACCCGCACGCCCGCAACGTCGCGAGTATAACAGGGTTTCGGCGGGGAGAAAACAGAAGACCAGAAACGGTCTGCGGAAGGCCGAAACGGACGCCTGCGGAATTTCTTTCAACGGCTCGGACGGCCCTCTCGCGCGCCGCCTTCGCCCTCACCTCTTACGCGGAGCGACCGATGTCGCGACGGTATTGCATGCCGTCCCAGCTGATTCGAGCGGCGGCATCGTAACAACGTTCGAGCGTCTGTTTGAGAGTCGCGCCGGTTGCGGTGACGCCGAGGACGCGACCGCCCGCCGTCTGTAACGAGCCATCGGCGGCGCGCGTCGTTCCGGCGTGAAACAAGTCTATACCGGGCAGTTGTGCGGCTTCTTCGAGACCGCTGATGCGCGCTCCCGTCTCAGGCTGCGCGGGATAGCCGCGCGCGGCGAGGACGACGCAGGCGGATGCCTCGTCGCTCCAACTTACCTTCACTTCGCCGAGACGCCCGCGCGCCACCGCGTCGAAGATTTCCGTCAAGTCGCTTCGCAGGCGGACGAGGATGGCCTGCGCTTCCGGGTCGCCGAAGCGGACGTTGTATTCGAGCGCGCGCGGGCCGTCCTTCGTCAACATCAAACCGACGAAGAGCACACCGCGGAAATTCAGGTTTTCGGCGCGCGCGCCTTCGAGCGTCGGCTCGATGATCTCGCGGACGACGCGCGCACGAGTCTCTTCGTCGAGGACGCACGGCGCTGTGATCGCGCCCATGCCGCCCGTGTTCGGGCCGGTGTCATTCTCTCCGATGCGCTTGTGATCGCGCGCCGCGGGCATGAGCGCATAATCGCGCCCGTCCGTCCACAGCAACAGCGAAGCCTCTCTGCCTTCGAGCGTCTCTTCGATGACGACTCTTTGCGCGGTGTCGGCCCCCAAGCGTCCGCCCCCCATCAACTCCTCGATGGCCGTCTCGGCCTCCGTGCGCGAGCGTGCGACCACGACGCCCTTGCCAGCGGCCAGCCCGTCCGCCTTAATGACGACGGAAGCATCCGCCGCGCCGAACTCGCCGCCGCGCAAAATCTCGCGCGCCTCCGAGATTGACGCGGCGACCCTGTGGCGCGCGGTCGGAACATTGTGACGCAGCATGAACTCTTTGGCGTAGACCTTGCTGGATTCCAAACGTGCGGCGGACTGCGGCGGCCCTGCGACATCTAATCCGCGCCGACTAAACTCGTCTGCGAGGCCGACGGCGAGCGGCGCTTCGCTGCCGACGACGGTGAGGTCAATTCCTTCCCGCGCGGCGAAATCAGCTAACCCGCCGACATCGGTTGCGTTCAAGGAGACGCATTGCGCGATCTCTGCCAGACCGGCGTTGCCGGGTGCGCAGAAAAGGCGCGGCGGCGCACCGGCGGCGTTCCTCTTCAGTAGAGTACAAAGCGCATGCTCGCGCCCGCCGGAGCCGATGACCAGCACCTTCATGCCCATCTCCATTTATCTGAATTGAGAATTCTTAGACGGCCGTGCCGATGCTGTCATGCGCTCATTCAAGTGTCAAGACAGCCACAAGAAACCGTCGCAGACCTTGACACAATTTTGTGACAGGACTATCGTGCATAGTCATAGATGAGCGAAAGGATCGAATCAAGCACTTTCGCGCGACATCTTTGGTGTCCTGAAGTTCATGCCCCGGACGCCGGATATATCTGGCCGCTGGTTTCCCTCGCAGCAACCATCGTCGAACGCACACTTCTGTTATGAACGACCCCGCATGCGTCGAGAAACAGAGGATTTTCAACAGGGGATTTACGCCATGTCACAGGTACACGTCGCAGAAGTAAACGAAAATTGGAGCCGTAACGAGGTGGAATTTCAGGATCGCCCGATCAGTTGCGTTGATTGCAGCGAGGAGTTCACTTGGACGGCTGGCGAGCAGGTCTTCTTCCACGACAAGGGTTTGCAGAACGAACCCAAACGCTGCAAGCCATGCAAGCAGGCTAAGAACGAACGCCTCTCGGCCATCGCCGCCGCACAGGCCGCAGGGGTGCGCCAGCGCATCGAAGTCACCGTCACCTGCGCGCAGTGCGCTCAGCAGACGACCGTGCCGTTTTATCCATCGCAGGGCCGCCCCGTCTTCTGCCGCACATGTTTTCTCGCGGGCCGCACCGGCGAGACGCAAGCGACCTAAAGTCCTCGTTTCGACATTAACGATTCCACCCCGACTCATTCCGGTCGCGCACCAATCCACAGAGGGCTGGCCGCCGCGGCGACTGAAAGTCTGCGCTTAAAAGTTGTCACCCGCCGCGCAAGGCCCGATTCATCCGCCAAGCATTCTGACGAACTCTTCACCCGCCGACGTGAATTGAAGGGCGGCGCTCCGGATTGTCTTCGGCCTGCCGGAGGACTTCGTGTGTGACCGGCGCGGTGTCGCCCTCGCCGAAGACGACGTACTTGAAGAGGTAGGTCAAAGGATTCCCTTCGCTCCACCCGAAGTAAGCGTGCGGCAGTTTGCCGGTCTTGTCGCGCAGGTAGAGCAGGAAGGCGGCGATGGCGTTCGGCACCGCAGGACTTTCCGCGCGCAGCACGCGATGGCCTTCGACGTTGGCTCCCCTCACCTTCAACGCGCCGACGAACTCGGAAGCATCCGCGGGCGTGACCTCGAAGAAGACCACGGGGTCGCGCGTCGGGATGTGGTTGTCGGCACGCTTCTCTCGTTCTTTGGTGCGGTACTCGCTCACGTCGCCTGTGTCGCGGCGATTGGCGACGATGCGTATCTCGCAACCCTTCCGAATCAAGTCGTCGAGAATCTCCTGCGCGTTGTCGTCAAGCTCGATCTTCTCGACCCTCAGTTCCGTCGTTCGCCAGACCCTCGACAGGAACGATGCGAGGATGATCGCCCCGATAAAGAGCGAGGCGATCTTGATGCCTTCGGGTCGCTCGTGCACGTTCTGAATTGTCGTGTAGGCGAAGACCACGGCGATCAGCGCGAACGGAACCCAAGCCTTCTTCTTGCGCCAGACCGAGAGCGTGACGGCGACCGCCGCCGAACTCATCAGGACGAGCACGCCCGTCGCGTAAGCCCCGCCCTGCGCCTCAACGTCGGCCTCGAAGATGATGGTGACGGCGAAGGCGACGACGGTATAGATGAGTACGAGCGGGCGGTTGGCCTTGGCCCAGTCGGGAGCCATGCCGTAACGCGGAAGATAACGCGGCACGATATTGAGGAGACCGGCCATCGCCGACGCGCCCGCGAACCACAGGATGGTGATCGTGCTGATGTCATAGACCGTGCCGAAGCCGTTGCCGAAAAACTTGTAGGCGAGATAGGCGAGCGCGCGACCGTAAGCCGCGCCGCCCGTCAGGTCAGCCGGACTCGGCCCCTCGAACTCGTGCGCCGGGATGAGCGTCGTCGTGACGATGCTGCTCGTAATCAGCAGCACGCTCATGATGAGCGCGGCGGTGATGAGCAGTTTGCGCGTGTTGTTGATACGACCATGCAACTGCTCCGCTTCGTCGCCGGGCGCGCCCTTCACAAGCGGCATGACGGCCACGCCGGTCTCGAAGCCTGATAGTCCGAGGGCGAGTTTTGGAAACAGGAGCAGTGCGAAACCGACGATCAAAAACGGGTTGCCGTGGACGTTCGGTTGAGCGAACATCGCCGTCTTCCAGTCCGACAACACGCTGAGGTGCGTCGCGATCACGAACAATCCGTTCCCGATGACGACGACGTTCAGCAGCAGATAAGCGCCGACGAGCACGACCGCGATGCCGATGGCCTCCTTGAAGCCCTTGAGAAAGATCGCGCCGAGCAGCGTGATGAGCACGAGCGTCACGCTGACGCGGTGCTTGAGTATCTCCGGCGTGTAAGGGTTTTCGAGTACGTGCGCGGTGGCGTCCGCCGCCGAAAGCGTGATCGTAATGATGAAGTCCGTCGCCACGAAGCCGAGCAGGACAAGGACGAAGAGTTTTCCCTTCCAGCGCGAGAGCAGACTCTCAAGCATCGAGATCGAGCCTTCGCCGTGCGGGCTTTCGGCGGCGACGCGGCTGTAAATGGGCAGCGCGCCGACGAGCGTCAGCAGTACGAGGATCAGCGTCGCGACGGGAGAAAGATAACGTGCGGCGAGAAAGGCGATGCCGGGTTGATAGCCGAGCGTCGAGAAATAGTCCACGCCCGTCAGGCACATCACCTTCCACCACGAATGCGGGTGATGGTGTCCCTCCTGCTCGTGCGGCCCTTCCACCTCCTTGATCTGCCCCTTGAGCAGCCAGCGTTTGATCCGGCCCATCTCTTTTTTACGCTTCTGTAGAAGCACTGTTTCGGCCATCACTTATCCCTTCACTCGTACAGGAATCGTCCACCCCGCCTCACTTCAAAATTTTACCGCACACAAAATTTCAGGAGGCGCGCGCAACTCGATGCGGACTGACGGGCGCAACACAGTCCGGCAGATTCGCCTTCACTTAATGCGACATGAGTTTGTCATCCGTCGGGAGGTTGTATCAAACCGGCCCGATACTGACAACTTTTATTTCTGGAGTCAAAACGTGTGCCCGCATTCAAGTCATCGGACTGTAAAAATTAAGCGCCGGATGAAAAGACGCTATTCCTGCTTCTTCATCCCCCTTCCCGTATTTTTTCGCCCGACTTTCCCTATTCAACATATTTCTCTTTCATTGGCCGTTTCGCGCGCCTCTATGTTAAAGTCTGGAACGAACAAGCCTTTGGTAGTGTTTTGAAGAGTGCAAGATGGCAATACGTTGAGTCACTCTTCTTCCATCCGTGCAATTAACAACGACAACCAGTGAGCCAAGCGCGCCCGACACGCGCCGCAGAGAAGAACCTGCTGTAATGTCATCTCGCTTTTCAAAAGGCGGCGCGGAGTCCGAACGCGAACGGGCGACCCCGAACGCGCGGGGCGTCGTGAACATCCACGACGCGCGGCGTGGCGGACGCACGTCTCCCGCTTCGACCGATGAACTCTATAAAGAGTTGGAAGCGACGCGTGAAC
>JBAVPI010000156.1:0-2190 GCA_049692915.1 Pyrinomonadaceae bacterium | reverse complement strand
GCCCGGCGCGGCACCGCAGGCCACCGCGCAGAAGGTCAAGACGTTGGTTATCCACAGCCCCAACGAACTCGCGGGCGTCGAGCTGTACGGCTCCATCATCGGCCAGTTGAAGAGACTTAAAGGCGATCTGATTCAGAAGAACGATGATGCCAATAAGGCGTTAACTATAACCGATCCCGCTCCCCCGGCAGGCGCAGTTAATATAGACTTCGACCCCACCCTCGCCTTCGCTGCGCCGGGCATCGCCACGGGCGTCATCAAGTCAGTCGCCGAACTGCTCAACCTATTCCGGACCGACACTTCCTTCACTAACCAAGCGATTACACTCAACGAGAGCACAATTGTCTCCCAGATAGTCCGGAACTTTAATAACTCCGCCCACAGCGGCGCGACGGGTGCTAACTGCGCTGGCCCCATTAGAGTCTACTACCCCGCGCTTTACCCGCCCCGTCTGCTTGACGATACGGAAAAATCTCCACTCATCGTTCTTCTCGACGAAGTCCTGACGGCCAAGGTCGAAGCGGCGGGAAACGTCGAGAAGCTCGACGCGCGCATTAAGCAGTTGAAGGACTTGAGCACGGCCTTCGAGACGCGCGACAAGAAGGAGAAGGAGCGAAAAGAGAAAAATGACACGGAGCTTCCCGCATGCAAGAAGGATAAGAATCCGCCGGCGTGTCGCAAGAAGGTGAAGGACGAGATAGAGGCGCTCGACAAGGACATCAAGAAACTGAACGACGACCTGAAAGACATCAAGGCCGACCCGAAAAAATTCAAAGACTGGGTCGAGAAGCTGACCGACCTGCGCGCCAAGACGCAAGCTCTCGTCACCGCGACCGACCTCATCTCGGCCAAGCTGAACACGCCCGACGACGCGACCAAGCTTACGGCGCTGGCGCAGCTCATCAGGGCCGAGCGGCTGCACGGGATTCTTAAGTCCGACGGCGCGTACACGCTGCACGTCGAGGTCAAGGCCAACGGCACGACGAAGGTCAAGAAGAACATCTTCGTTGACGCGAAGGTCAGGCACTCGGCTGGCGCAGACCTCACCTACCAGTTGATCGAGGGCGGCGGCGTCATCGCGCAGGGGCAGGAGTTGAAGTGCTACATCGAGTACCAGTCGGCGCGCGCCGTGCAGGACATGGTCAGCGGCACCGGCAACAAAAAGGTTACGTGTAAGTTTCAAGACGATTCCGGCGGGTCAAGAGACGAACAGAATTCTGAACAGACCGCCCGCCGCAGAAACTCGCGCAAAGCCGAAGGCGACCAGTAGCTCGCCCCGTGACACGCGCAAGCATGTAGGCCGCAGCAGGCCGGACATTCAGCCCGCCCGGGCGTTATGGAGTTCTCGACAGCAGTCAGCGAGAGGAGCGAAAGGACATGGAAGAGAAGATCGGCGAGGCGTTGAGGGCGCGTTTACAGTCGGCAGTGGATCACGACACCTTCGACGTGAACATCTTCATGACGGGCGAGCCGTCTGAGGCCGTGCACGGCTTCGCGGATGTTGAAAGTGCGGCCGGCGAGTTTGGGGTGGAAGTCGCTGATGTGGACGCCGCGTCAGTCGCCGAACGGTTGCAGGAGCACGCTGCCGAGAGGCAGCGCGGGGTGCTCGAATTCCTGACCGGCTTCGGCGACGCCAAGAACTTCGCGGACGCCGAAGAGACCGTCGCCGTGCCGAAGGTGAACACGGTGCAGTCCTTCTGGATTAACAACTCGGTCGGCGCGGAGGTGACGCTCGACGTGCTGAACGCCATCCTCGAACGCCCGGACGTTGTTCACGTGGAGTTGACGCGACGCGCCGACATCGGCGAGTTGATTGATGCGGGGAAGAAAAGCACAGGCGCGTCGAAATCCGGAACGCCGTCGAAGAAGAGGGCGCGCGCGTCTGCGCGGTCGCGGCACGCGGCAGACTCGAAGTCTCACGTGTGGAAGGCGGGCGCGCCCGACTTCGACGTGTTCAACTTCGTGAAGAGCGGCGGTATGTTCACGGCCTTCACGGACGATAACACCGCCGACACCGCGCAGCCGACTTGGAGCGTCAAACGCGTCAACGCCCCGCTACTTTGGCAACAAGGTATAGACGGCGACGGCGTGCTTGTAGCCGTAATCGACACCGGCGTCAATTACGACCACCCCGATCTGAAGAATCGGATGTGGGACGGCGGAGCGGAGTTTCCTAACCACGGCTTCGAC
>JBAVPI010000155.1:0-3876 GCA_049692915.1 Pyrinomonadaceae bacterium | reverse complement strand
GCCCTCGTCACCGCCCGGAGCGCCCTGCTCGTCGCTCTTCGCGCCCTTGCTCACGAGTTCGCCGACCTTCACTTTGACTTCCTGCTCGCGCCCGTCGCGTGCGATTGTCAAAGTCACTTCAGTGCCCGGCGCGGTGCTCGCCACCTGATTGCGCAGGACGTTCGGTTCGTTGACGGGGTTGCCGTTGATGGCCGTAATCACGTCGCCCTGCTTCAAGCCCGCTTCCGCCGCCGCGCCGCCCGGCTGCACCGAACTGACGATGACGCCGCGCGACTCCTTCAAATTCATGCTCGCCGCGATGTCCGCGGTGACGGCCTGCACGACGACGCCGAGTTGCCCGCGCCGCACCTTCCCATTGTTAATCAACTGCTCCGTCACCGTCCGCGCCATGTTCGACGGAATGGCGAAACCGATGCCGATGTTGCCGCCCGACGGCGAGAGAATCTGCGAGTTGATGCCGACGAGTTCGCCGTTCGTGTTGACGAGCGCGCCACCGGAATTGCCCTGATTGATGGGCGCGTCGGTTTGCAGAAAATCTTCAAAGCTGCCGTCGCTCAAGCCCGTCTGACGACCCTTCGCGCTGATGATGCCCATCGTCACGGTCTGGCCGACTCCGAGCGGGTTGCCGACGGCGAGCACGATGTCCCCGACGCGCACGCCGTCGGAATTGCCGAGCGTGAGCACGGGCAGGTTGCCCGCATCAATCTTCAAGACGGCCAGATCGCTCGCCTGATCCGAGCCGATGACTTTCGCGTCGAGCGTGCGCTTGTCCGTCAGTTCGACCTTGATCTCCTCCGCGCCGTCTATCACGTGATGGTTCGTCAGGATGTAGCCGTCCTGCGTGATGATCACGCCGGAGCCGAGTCCGCGCTGAATTTGCGGGCGTGGCTGCGCCCCCTGCGGCACCCGGTCGCCGAAGAAGTCGCGGAAGGATGGATCGTCCATGAACGGGTGCTGTTGAGGCGCGCGCATGACGCGCTCCGAGCGGATGGTAACGACCGCAGGCGCGACGCGGCCCACCACGTCCGCGTAAGAGTTGTGCTCGACCGAAGGTTCGGCGGCGTTCGTCTGCGGCGCGGCGGGCGCGCTCAACTTCAGCGCCTCGCGGTTTTTGCACCCGGCCAGCGAGACGAACACGGCGGCGAGCAGCAAGATACGAAGATGTACGACTCGTAGCATAAGATTTTGCCCCTCACTGAAAAAGATGGAGGCCGCCGTCAAATGACACGGCGGCCCCGTTAATAATTGCGGCCAGACTTAAAATAATCGCCTTCGGCCTTTCCCATCCCGCGAGTTCACTTCCGACGATGAATATCGTTAGGCCGAAACTTTAACAGTTATCCCGACCGCTTGCAAAATCAGCCGACGTAAGACGATGCGTCGTGAAAGCAGGACGCGCAGAGGCCACAAATTCACGCGCCCTCTCCCCTGCCGCGAGCACATTTTAAGAATTGGTTTTCGGGCGCGTGATTAAAAGAAGAGGACGGCTGAGACGATGTTCGGTGGTGCTGCGAGAACGTTGCGCCGTGATCGTGCGACTGTCGGTGAGAAGGCATTGACGCCGGTTGCGTCGTCAAGCGTCGTCGCGGTGACTATATTCCATGAAATAATGTGTGGGTATTTCGCTGACGATAAGGAAGCCGAGGCGGTTGTAAAGTCGCATCGCGTCGAGGTTATTCTTCTCGACCGAATGGCGCAGAGGCAGCGCCGTCTGACGCGCCTCGCGCATTGCCTCTCTGAGTAGATGCGACCCTATACCGGCACCGCGGTCTGCGGCATGAATCGTCATGTCGAGGATGCGAATCTCGCCTGCATTCCGCTCAATCCAGATTCTACCTGCGGGACGATTGTCGCGCAGAATGATGCTATGCACGGCATTGGGATACGCCGCTGCGTAGTGCGCGCGCTGCGCGTCGAACTGCTGGCGCAGAAAGCGAGCGCGCACTTCTTCGCTCCACTCGACGAGTTCCAACTCTTTCTGACGCGTGCTGGCGTAGAGTTCAAAGAGGAACGCCTCGTCGTCCGGCCCGACCGGACGCAGCAGAATCGTATTGACTTCACTCATGCGTCGTACTTCCCCAAAGCGTGTTACGGGAGCGGGTGATTGATGACCGCCTCGGCGAAAAACGTTTTACCTTCGCGACGGTTGATGGGCACGAGCAGGAGCGTGAGATTTCCGAGAGCCGCATGCTCGACCGTATAGACGCCCTGCGGCAGATACGACGCGCGCGCGCCCGCGAAGACGAGAGAATAAGAGTTCTCGCCCGCGTTCGGGTCGTCCTTAAGCTTGGCGGCTCCCCTTGTCGGGCTGACCTCGACGAGCGTCAGCGTCGTCACGCGCGAAGCGCCCGCCGCGCGGACGCGGACAGTCGTGTTCAGATGCGGAGTGAACGCTGACTGCCGCAAATGAAAAAGCGGATCGAGTTGACTCTTGTAAGGGATTTGAACAGGTGGGATGTTGTCGAATTGCCGGTTAATCTTTTCCGAACTTTGCGCGAAGACCGTATGTTTAAGCGGGAGTGCGGCAAAGGCCGCGGCCACCGCACTAGCCTTAACGAATTTGCGACGGGATATCGCCATTAAGTGTGACTCCTCGATTGAAAGATCGCGTGGGCGTTTTAGCCCCCACCTCATACTAACCTTTCCGCCAACCGGACGGCAAAGACTATTTATGATTTGCCGCCGCCGGAGGTCATACGAAGTTAAAGATAGCCTCGTAGGCGTAGGTCTGGTCGTCGTCGGGATGGACGGGCACGATGAATAGCTCAAAGATGCCCAGAGCTTCGTGCTCGAAGCGATAGATGCTCTGCGGCAGGAAGAAAGCGCGCGACGACCCGAAGAGGAGCGAGAAGCCGCGTTTGCCACGGCGTATCTCTCTACCGGATATACGCTCAAGGTCGCTGACCTCGACGAGCTTTAACGGAAGAGGGTCAAAGCCTTCGACGAGGACGCGAAACTCTGTGTTCAGGAGCGGAAGGAAAATCTCTTTTTCCATATCATTTCGACGGGCCGCAGACCGGCACCTGCTTGCGAGAGTCTAACCGCCCGCGCCGGACATTTGCAACGACTATGAAAATCTTTTCCTTGAATTACCTGCCATGAAGCTTTACAATCCCCGCCGTCCGCACTAAGGCAGGTGGTCACACATCGCTCCCGTTACACACAAAGCAGATGATTGGCGACGGCCCCGCCGCTGTGTCGGCATTCATGGGTAGAATTCCTGACAAGCGGGATGCAACGATTTTCACCTCGCGACAACGAGAAATAAACCTTCGCTTCGCAATCCCATCGAACCGCAAGCCGGTTCATTTGAAAGTAGGAGAACAAAGTAATGTCCGAACCCTTCATCGCACAAATCATGATGTTTGGCGGTAACTTCAATCCACGCGGATGGGCGTTTTGCAACGGCCAGATTCTATCCATCGCGCAGAACACGGCGCTCTTTTCCATACTCGGCACGACCTACGGCGGCAACGGTCAGACCACCTTCGCGCTCCCCGACCTGCGCTCGCGCGTTCCCGTCCACTGGGGACAGGGGCCGGGCCTGTCGAGCTACAGCCTCGGACAAAGCGGCGGCGCTGAGAGCACGACGCTGCTACAGCAGAACCTGCCCGCCGCGGCCCCTATCCAGATCAACGCCAACGCCGAGAGCACGACCTCGAAGCCGAACAACAACTTTCCCTCTTCGACCTCGGCGGGCAACGGCTACGCGCCCACAGGCGACGGCACGAAGATGAACCCCGGCGTCATCACGGGCGGACTGGCGGGCGGGAGCAGTATTCCCTTTTCAATTCTTCAGCCCTACCTCGCCGTCTCCTTCATCATCGCGCTCGAAGGCATCTTCCCGTCGCGTAACTGACGGGAGCGGCACAAGCA
>JBAVPI010000154.1:0-3625 GCA_049692915.1 Pyrinomonadaceae bacterium | reverse complement strand
CCTGAAGCGACCCGGTTTCATCCTGCTGCTCGGACTGCTGGCGGTCGGGTGGGCGATTTTCTATTACCCGATGGCGCTGGCCGTGGCGGGCTACACGGAAGATTTCAAGTCTGTGATTAACCCGCTCGTCGGCCTAGACACGATCCGGCACATGGGCGGGACTTACGCCAGAGCGTTCGCCATGTACCTCGTCGTGCAGACAGTTGCGACCGCCATCGGCATCGGCGTCTCGCTCGTCACCGCGCCATTCAACATGCCCTTCATCGGCAACCTCCCGGCGACGTTCATCAACGGCACGATCACCTTCTACTCAAGCCTCGTCATCGCCTGCGTTCTCGGCCTCGCGCTGTTCAAGTCGTCGGACAAGTTGGGAATGGACGTGGGGTAGTGTAGGCGCGGGGCGTATGAGGGAACGAGTTAAGGCATCGGCTTTGTTGTGCTCTGCTGCGTGGTGACTTGTAAATCATCGAGCACGAGGATTGATATTTCAGTCACGCGTCGCAGCGTTGCATCATTTGTGAGAAACGCTTCGCAGCCGGAGCTTATTGCGGCGGCGATTTGGAGCGCGTCTGGTGTGCGTATGCTGTATTTGGCGCGCAATGCAGAGGCCCGCACGGCGATCTCCGAATCAACGGGAATCGTCCGAAGGTTCGCGCTGTTGAGCAGCAGGTCTTGGTATTCACTTTGAAGGTGGCTGTTGCCGCGCAAAAGCGGATGCACGAGAACTTCACAGAGAGTAATGACGGAAGTGACGCCGGAACAAACATTGCCGGCGATGCGGCGGAAGACCTCTGTAACAACCCCGTCGTAATGCGGATGTGCTTCGACAAAATAGATAAAAGGTGAGGTGTCGAGGCCGAGGCTGCTGACATTTGCCAACGCATCATCGAGTTCGGTCACGAGCGCTCGTCCCATTCGTCGCGGAGTTTGTTGACGTACATTTGCGGGTCAACGTCCTCCCAGATTTCTTTTCCCAGACCGTGTAATTCCAACACGCTCCGCACCGGGCGCGACGCGGCATCATCGGCTAAATCCTGCGCGATTTTTTCAAGCAGTCGCAGCCGCTGGCCGGGCGGCAGCGGCTTAACGTGCCGCAGATATAACTCGTCAACCGGGTCTTTCGTCGCCATCGGAATTAACCTCCCCGTGATTTTAACACACCGAATCTGACCTTCTACTGATTAAAAGAGCCTCGTCATCGCCTGCGTGCTCGACCCCTGCGCTGTTCAAGTCATCGAACAAGTTGGGGATGGACTCGTGAGATACCGGTTTGTGGCCGGTTGTTTCTCTGATGCAGCCCCCTGAGACATATGCAGCCGTGCGTAAGACATGGGAGATGCCTCCCAACTTTTACGCACGACCTCCCATATTTTGGGAAGCCTCTCCTAAGTCTTACGCGCGGCCTCCCATGTTTTAAGAGCGACCTCCCAAGACTTACACAACGCCTCCCAAGACTTGGGAGGCCACGACTAAAAGATGGGAGACTGCTCTCAAGTCTTGGGAAGCTGCAACTAAAAGATGGGAACGGCCTCTTAAGTCTTGGGAGGTGGCACATAAGACTTACGCACGACCTCCCGACTCTTACGCAGTAGCTCCCAAACTTTATACGCCACTTCCTGCATCTTGGGAGATGGCGCATTAGACTTGTGCGCTGACGCATAAGCTTTTCGGTGCATGAGTTCGTCTGTTTAGTAGTGAGAGTTAATTAAAGAACAGGGGCACGGTAAAAAGAAAACCGCGCCCCTGTGGTTAATCGTCGTCTCTCATTCTACGGTGACGGACTTCGCCAGATTGCGCGGTTGGTCAACGTCGCAGCCGCGCCTGACCGCGATGTGGTAGGCGAGCAGTTGCAGGGGGATGACGGAGAGGATGGGCGAGAGAAGGTCTGATGCTTCCGGTATCTCGATGACGTGATCGGAGACTGAGGCGGACATTTCGTCGCCCTCCGTTAAGACCGTCAGAACTACGCCCTCGCGCGCTTTCACTTCCACGATGTTCGAGTGCGTCTTCTCGTAACGCAGTTCCGAAGCCTTGTTGCCTGCTTCGCGCGTGTTGATGACGACTACGGGGAGGCGCTCGTCAATCAAAGCGTTCGGCCCGTGTTTCATCTCGCCCGCCGGATAGCCTTCGGCGTGGATGTAGGAAATCTCCTTGAGCTTCAGTGCGCCTTCGAGCGCCACGGGGAAGTTGATGCCGCGACCGAGGTAGAGAAAGTCCGTCGAGCGGAAGAACTCTTTCGCCAGTTCCTCGATCTCGTCGGACTCCGACAGGAGGTGCTCGATCTTGACGGGCAGTTCGGCCAACTGCTGCGCGTGGCGTCTGGCATCTTCGTCGGCGAGCGCGCCGCGCAGAGAGCCGAAGTACATCCCGAACAAATAGAGCGCGATCATCTGCGACGTGAACGCCTTCGTCGAAGCGACGCCGATCTCCGGCCCCGCGTGCGTCAGAATCGTCCCGTCGGACTCTCTGGTGATCATCGAACCCTGCACGTTGCAGACCGAGAGGATTTTCGCCCCCCGCCCCTTCGCTTCGCGGAGCGCCGCAATCGTATCCGCCGTCTCGCCCGATTGCGAGATGACGATTAAGAGGGTCTTGTCGTCAATCACCGGGTCGCGATAGCGAAACTCCGAAGCGTAATCGACCTCGACGGGCACGCGCGCGAGTTGCTCGATCATGTACTTACCGGCGAGTCCCGCATGCCAGCTTGTGCCGCACGCGGCGATCATCACACGGTCGAAAGATTTGAACTCCTGCGGCGTGATGTTCATCTCGTCGAGATAGACGCGGCCCGTGTCGAGCGAGAGACGGCCCTGCACGGTGTCGCGGACGGCGCGCGGCTGCTCGTAAATCTCCTTGAGCATGAAGTGCTTGAACCCGCCCTTCTCGGCCATGATCGGGTCCCAAGTGATGCGCTGCTGTTGAGGCTCGACCGCGTTTCCCTCGAAGTCCGTGACCCTCACGCCGTCGCTCGTCAAGACGGCGATCTCGCCGTCGCCGAGGAAGAACACGTCGCGCGTGTGTTGCAGGATGGGCGGAATGTCCGAGGCGACGAAGTATTCGCCGTCACCGAGGCCGATCACGACCGGCGGCCCCTGACGGACGGCGATGATCGTATCCGGCACGTCCGTCGAGATAATCGAGAGGGCGAAGATGCCGCGCAGGTCTGCGACGGCGCGGCGGACGGCCAACTCGAAAGAGTCTTCCTCTTTCAAATACTCTTCGATGAGATGCGCGACGACTTCCGTGTCTGTCTCCGTGACGAACACGTGATCGTGCGTGCGCAAACGATCTTTGAGCTTCGTGTAGTTTTCGATGATGCCGTTATGGACGACGACGACGCGCCCCGTGCAGTCGCGGTGCGGGTGTGCGTTCTCTTCGGTCGGACGCCCGTGCGTGGCCCAACGCGTGTGGCCGATGCCGTATGTGCCGTCGAGCGGCTTGAGACGGATGGCCTCTTCGAGGTTGCGTAGTTTCCCCTCGGCGCGACGGATGTCCAGATGGTGCGCCTCGTCCACGACGGCGATGCCCGCCGAGTCATAACCGCGATATTCAAGTTTACGAAGCCCGTCGAGAATGACCGGCACGACCTGTTTGTTTCCGACGTATCCGACAATGCCACACATAA
>JBAVPI010000153.1:0-2366 GCA_049692915.1 Pyrinomonadaceae bacterium | reverse complement strand
CGCTCGGCGTCCTGCCGCTCGGCACGCTCAACCACTTCGCCAAAGATTTGGGCATCCCGCTCACGCTCGCCGATGCCGCGCGTAACGTCGGCAGTGGCCGCACAACGCGTGTGGACGTGGGCGAAGTCAACGGGCACATCTTCATCAATAATTCGAGCCTCGGCCTGTACCCGCGCATCGTGCGACGGCGCGAGAAGTTGCAGCAACGCCTCGGCGGGCGCGGCGGTAAGTGGCCCGCGTTTCTCTGGGCGGCGCTCTCCGTGCTCAGGCGCTACCCGTTTCTTAATGTCCGGCTCAGCGCGGACGGCGGCGAGATCGCGCGACGCACGCCCTTCGTCTTCGTCGGCAACAACGAATACCGGATGGAGGGATTCCAGATCGGCGGGCGCGCGTGTCTCGATGCGGGGCGCTTGAGTCTCTACGTGACGCACCGCACGGGCCGCTGGGGATTGCTCCGTCTCGCCCTGCGCGCACTCTTCGGCCGCTTGCGCGAAGCGAAAGATTTCGACGCCGTCTGCGCCGTGGAGATTTTCGTGGAGACGCACCGCCCCAAGCATATTCCGGTCGCGATTGACGGCGAGGTCATGGCTTTAACGACGCCCCTTCATTATCGCGTGCGCCCCGGCGCGCTGCGCGTCATCGTTCCGGTAGCGACGGGTGATGAATGACGGGCGACGAGTAGAATTTCTCTCTTCCACGTCACCCGTCAGTCGTCAACTGTCACCGCCGTTCAAGTCTTATGCGTAAACTCGTACATCTCTCAGACCTTCATTTCGGGCGCGTTGACGAGGCTGTCGTCGGCCCGCTCATCGCCATCGTTAACGAAAGCGCGCCGGACGTGTTGGTCGTCTCCGGCGATTTGACGCAGCGCGCACGCTCGGAGCAGTTCAAGGAGGCGCGGGCCTTTCTGGACGCGCTGCCCTTCCCGCAAATCGTCGTCCCCGGCAATCACGACATCCCGCTCCACAATGTCTTCGACCGCTTCGCGCGCCCCCTCGACAAGTATCGCCGTCACGTCACGGACGACCTCGAACCCTTTTACGGGGACGAAGAGATCGCCGTCCTCGGCGTCAACACCGCGCGCTCGCTGACAGTCAAACACGGGCGCGTCAACGAGGAACAGATCGCGCACATTCGCGAAGTGATGTGCGCGTATCCGAACGAGGTGACGAAGATCATCGTCACGCATCATCCCTTCGACGTGCCTGCGGGCACCGACGAAGGGGAACTCGTGGGTCGCGCGGAGTTGGCGATGGAGGCGCTCGCCTCGTGCGGCGCGGACTTGCTTCTCGCCGGGCATCTTCATCTCAGCCACACCGGACACACCGCCGAGCGATACAAAATCGCGGGCCACTCCGCCCTCGTCGTGCAGGCGGGCACGGCCACCTCCACGCGCGGGCGCGGCGAAACAAATTCCTTCAACGTCATACGCGTCCAGCACCCGCACATCAACGTCGAACGTCTCGCGTGGCATCCTGAGTCGTCCACCTTCACGCCCGCCGCCTCCGAAACATTCAGGCACTCGGACGAAGGCTGGACGCGTCTCCCCGACGAAGTTGCCGCGGGCATCGTCTTCGCACGGGGGAGCGACGGACTGCAATCCAACGACCCGCTGCGTACTCCCGACGCTTGAGACGTTGGTCGCCGATTCAATCGAAGCGAAACCATCGAGTTCAGGCTCGACGTAAAAGACGCCGCACCCGACAGCTTATTTTCGTTGCTGTCAGGTGCGGCGTCTCTCGCGTCAAGTCCGTTTCTCGTTTCGTCTTAAAACACCGGCTTAATCTCCCTACGGGGTTTGCGCGGCAGCTTATCGTCCGCCATCGCTGCGTTATAGACGAAGGTGGCGACGATGACGGCGGCCTCCTTCACGTCTTCCGGGATGACGCGGTCGTAGGTGTCCTGATTCGAGTGCCACGTGCGCGGCGAGTATTCGATCTCATCCTGCATGAAGTCGAAGCCGTTGAGTCCCACGGCGTCGAAGGAGAGAAAGTCAGAGCCGCTTGTGTTCGACAGGCTGATCGTGGCCGCGTTGTATTTGTTGTTGCCGACCTGCAACTCGCGAAACGGTTCGAGCCAGCGACGGAAGGTGGGACGGAGCGCTTCGTTGCCCTGCAAGTAAATCCCTCGGACGGCCCCCGTCCCCGAATCTATGTTGAAATAGACGTTGAGCTTGTCGTATTCAGGCTTGAAGCGCGGCATCGAGGCTTGCGCGGGAGAAGTCGCGGCGCTCGCACCCGCAGCGCCCGTCACGTTGGGAAGCACGGGCGTCTTCGTCTTCTCCGCCGCTTCCTTCGCATCCTTCTTCTTCGGTGTCCGGCCCGTCCCCTGTGCGACCGAAGCGGCGGCAACGTCGGGCGATGCGT
>JBAVPI010000152.1:0-2416 GCA_049692915.1 Pyrinomonadaceae bacterium | reverse complement strand
TGGGCGACGGCAGCGGCGGCAGTCGTCAAACACGTTGCGCAGAGCACGCAGAGCAACAATCTTTTCGCGAGGAGCATGTTCAACTCACCTTTCAAAACAGACGGAGATGTTCCGGTAGCGTGCGACGCGCGCGGGGTGCGCTCATTCAATCTTGAGAAGGGCGAAACTTCCGCCCCGCCCTTCTCAATCATCACGTCGCGGGCGCGCGGAAGTTGCGTTAAGGCGTCGCGCCCGTCGTCTTCAACATCTCTTCGCGCTTCGTCTTGAACTCCGTGCCGGGCTTCCATTCGGGGTACTTGTCGCCGCCCGCGACGAGATAGCCGACCGCGAAGAGAAACTGCGTGTCCTCGACGCCGCCGGACAAATCCCAGTCGGGCTTCACCTCATCCGAAGGCTTGTGATAGTCGTTCTCTTCGTATCCGTCGTGCACCTGCTTGCCGAAGTTGACGGGCTTGCCGGAGTAGTCAACGCCGGAGTTCGGGTAGAGAGCGGGCACGCCCTGCTTGGCGAACTCGAAATGATCCGAGCGGTAGAAGAAACCTTTTTGCGGTTCGGGGTCGGGCCGGAGCATGCGGCCTTGAAGACTCGCGACCTCTCCCGCCACGTCGTCGAGTGTCGAGTTGCCGAGGCCGACGATGGTCACGTCCTTCGTGCGTCCCCAGACGTTGAGTTCGTCGGTGTTGAAATTGGCGAGCGTCTTCGCAAGCGGGTAGAGCGGATGCGTGGCGTAGAACTTCGCGCCGAGCAGATTCTTCTCTTCGGCGGTGACGGCGAGGAAGATGACGGAGCGTTTCGGCGGCGTTTGAAGTTTCGTGTAAGCCTCCGCTATTTCGAGCAGCCCTGCGACGCCCGATGCGTTGTCGCGCGCGCCGTTGAAAATCTGGTCGCCGTCCAACTTGTCGTTGCGGCCCAGATGATCCCAGTGCGCCGTGTAGATAACGCACTCGTTCTTGAGCGTCGGGTCTGAGCCTTCGATTTTGGCGATGACGTTCTGCGAATTTATCTCGCGCAGATTGTTCTTGAGATCAATGCTGGCCTTCGCATTGAGCGCGACGGGCTTGAAGTCGCGTGTCGCCGCCGTCTTCTTCAGGGCGTCGAAGTCCTGCCCCGTCGCGGCGAACAGTTCCTTCGCGCGGTCGAGCGTAATCCAGCCCTCGACGCCGACGAAGCCCGCGTTTTTGTCGGGCGTCTGGATGTCAAAATTCTCCCCCCCACGGCTGCCCTTGACGACCGCGTATTCGTAGCCCGCCGGGATGGTCTCATGGACGATGAGCGCCGCCGCCGCGCCGTGGCGCGAAGCCTCCTCATATTTGTACGTCCAACGACCGTAATAAGTCATCGCGTTGCCCTTGAAGGTCTTTTCGTCGAGCTTGGAGGCGTCCGAAGAATCGGGCACGGGCGGGTCGTTGACGAGCATGACGATGGTCTTTCCCTTCACGTCAACGCCCTTGTAGTCGTCCCAGTTGTACTCCGGCGCTGTGACGCCGTAGCCGACGAAGACGATGTCGGAGTTATCAATCTTCGTCTCCGGCACGAGGCGGCGCGAGACGGCGACGTAGTCGTCTGGGAAGTTATAGCTCAACTCCTTGTCGCCCGCGTTGATCTTCATCTGCGGCTCGGCGCGGAAGCCCGCGAGCGGTACTGCCTGCGTGTACGTGCCGTCGGGGTTGCCGGGTTTCAAGCCCATCCGCTGAAACTGTTCGCTGATGTACTTGACCGAAAGTTCCTCGCCTTTCGTGCCGGGGCCGCGGCCCTCATACTCGTCGGAGGCGAGGGTCTTGATGTGACGAAGCATGTCGTCCGCGTTGATGCTTTCGAGCGCGGGCCGCATTTCGGTGGGCAACTTTGAAAGGTCAGGCGGCGGCACGGGCGTCGGCGTCGTCTGCGTTTGCGGCGTTTGCGGCGCGGGCGCGTTGACGCATGCGCCATTGAGGGCGAGCATGGCGGCGGCGAACATCAATAAAAATTTCTTCATCGCGGGTCGAATCTCACTTTCGCGTGTGTTGAAAAAGACGGCAAGGATTTTCTATGACTAAAGAGCCTCGGAAGTCAACTCACTCGCGGCCATGTTGTCGGTTCAACTCACGGCTCATTTGTCGGAGCGTGTGTGCCGCGCGTCGCGAAGGCGCGTCGCCGGAACTTTTAATTTGCATATCCGTTGCAGTCCGATAGAATCTCCCGCGCCGACTCCGGCTTAAGGTTGACGCCGGTTTCGTCGGATTCGCCGGATACTCCTGAGCACGACTCTGGACGGACGCTCGCTGCCGACTCGAAATCCCAACCAATGAATTCACGAAAAATCTTATCCCCCGCGCTGGCGACGTTGCTCGCGATGTTGCTGTTAACGGGCATCGCCCCCGCGCAAAAGAGACGGAGGCGCGCTTCATCGTCAAGACGCCCCGCCGCTGCCGCCGCG
>JBAVPI010000151.1:0-1652 GCA_049692915.1 Pyrinomonadaceae bacterium | reverse complement strand
CCTCCGTCGTGCTGACTCTGGGGCGGATGGCGGATGGACTGCCCCCGCACGAGGCGCGACTGCTGCCGCTGGATGAAGACGCCGGATGGTGGAGCGACGGCGACTCGTGCGACGACAACCCCGCGCGGGCGGTCGCCGCGCCTGAGGACATCGCTTACGTTATCTATACGTCAGGCTCCACGGGCCAGCCGAAGGGCGTCGAGGTCAGCCACCGCGCCCTCGTCAACTACGTCTCTTGGGCCGAGCGCGTCTATGCACGCGGCGAGCGGCGGGCCTTCGCCCTCTACTCTTCGCTCGCCTTCGATCTCACCGTCACCTCCGTCTTCGTCCCGCTCGTCGGCGGCGGCCAGATCATCATCTACCGCTGGGAGGGCAAGGAGCCGCCGCTCGCGCGGATACTGGACGAGGGGCGCGTCGGCGTGCTGAAGCTGACGCCGAGCCACCTGTCGCTGATTAAGGGGCGCGACAACCGTCGGAGCGGCGTCAGGCGGCTTGTCGTGGGCGGCGAAGTTCTCCTCACGGAGTTGGCGCGGCAGACCTCCGAGAGCTTCGGGCATGCCGTCGAGATACTGAACGAATACGGGCCGACGGAGGCGACCGTCGGCTGCATGCTCTACCGCTTCGACCCGACGACTGACAGCCGTGACGCGGTTCCCATCGGGGGGCCTGCCGCCAACGTGCGAATTTACCCCCTCGACGAGGCGTTGGAGCCGGTGGCGGAAAACGAGGTCGGCGAACTCTACATCTCCGGCGACGGGCTGGCCCGTGGCTACTTAAACCAGCCGGGGCTGACAGCCGAGCGGTTCATCGCCGACCCATTCGGGCGCGGACGGCGGATGTACCGGACGGGCGACCTCGCGCGGAGGCTGTCCGGCGGCAGGCTGGAGTACTTGGGGCGGCGCGATGAGCAGGTGAAGTTCCACGGGCATCGTGTGGAATTGCGGGAGGTGGAGTGGGCGCTCAGACAGCACCCGCAGGTGCGTGAGGCGGTGGCGGCGATGGTGGAAGACGGCGAGGGGCAGAACGTGATGCTGGGGTACTACGTGTCACGGCAGGAGTTGGACGGGGCGCGGCTGCGTGAGTTTCTGCATGAGTACTTGATCGAAGAGACGATCCCGAACGTGTTCGTGCACCTGCGGCGGTTGCCGCTGACGTTGAACGGGAAGGTGAACCGCTCGGCGCTGCCGACGCTGGAGGAGGGGCGGCAGAGGTTACAGCGGGGGAACGTGGGGCCGCAGACGGTGGTAGAGGAAGCGGTGGCGGACATCTGGGCAAGGAGTCTCGGATTGGAACGGGTAGGAGCGGAGGAGAACTTCTTCGCGCTGGGCGGGCACTCGCTCATCGCGATGCAGATGTTGTCGAGAATCAGAGAGGCGTTTCACGTCGAGTTGCCGCTCCGGTCGGTCTTCGACGAGCCTACCGTCGCGGGTCTGGCACGCCTCATCGAACAGGCTTCGGAACTCTCCGAAGAGAATATGCAGGGCTTTCTGCACGAGGAATTTTCGTAAGCGGCAGGAATACATCATGGTTGAAAACACTTTTTCCGGTCATCAATCGAAACTCTCACCAGCACAGAGAGAGATGCTTGAGAAGAGGCTGCGGAGCGGCTTAAAAACCGTCTCCCGGAGCAACCTCATACCCCGCATCTCCAA
>JBAVPI010000150.1:0-6803 GCA_049692915.1 Pyrinomonadaceae bacterium | reverse complement strand
CATGCGCGCCCGTTAAGCTTCCGCGAAGCGTCTGCAAGTCACTCCGGCGCGAAGCGCGTTCAATCGTCTTGCGTGGGCCAGAATATAACATAGCGTGCGAACGTGAAAAGCTAAAATAAGGACGAAGTCGAAAGAGAGATGCCAGCTAACCTCCGCGAACTGCTCGAAGCGCGCACAGCCGCTGCGCCCGAAAAAATTTTCCTCAACTCGGAGGGCGACGGTCGGGCGTACACCTACGGGGAGTTTGACGCCGCCGTCAACCGCACGGCGAATCTTCTCGCCGCGAGCGGCGTCGGTCAGGGCGACGTGGTCAGCCTGCTCATGCCGAACGGCGCGGAGTATGTCATCGCTTACTTCGCCTGCTTCAAACTCGGCGCGCTCGCGGGGCCGGTCAACTCTCTGCTCAAGCCTGAGGAGATGACCTACGCCGTCGGCAATTCCGAGGCGAAGGCGCTCCTGTATCATTCGGAGTTTGAGACACACGTGCGCCTCGTGCGTGAAAAAGTCGGCGCTCTCTCTGCCGCCATCATCTTTGACGACGAAGCGAAAGCGACGGCCCACGTGAAGGACGATACAGAGACGTGGCGCGAGACGAAGATTGACGGCGAAGACGAAGCCATCATCATTTACACTTCGGGGACGACGGGAAAGCCGAAGGGCTGCCTGCTGACTCACGCGAATCTCATCGCCAACGCGCGCCAGATCGTCGAGTGGCTGACATTCACAAAGGATGATTGTCTCTTGAGCGTGATGCCGCTCTTTCACATGAACGCAGTTTCCGTGACGACGATGAGCGCGCTCTACGCCGGCGGCTCGACGGTCGTCAGCCCTAAATTCTCCGCGTCGCGTTTCTGGCAAATTGTCGCCGATTACAAAGTCACTTCGTTCGGCTCGGTGGCGACGATGCTCTCGATGCTGCTGAAGACTTATCCGGAAGGCGTGCCCGCCGGTTTAGACACGCATCGCTTGCGTTTCGCGATGTGCGGCTCCGCGCCCGTCCCGGCGGAAGTGTTGCGGCGCTTCGAGGAGAAGTTCAAATGCCTCGTCGTCGAAGGCTACGGGCTTTCCGAGTCAACGTGTCGCTCTACTTTCAACCCGCCCGACGAGAGGCGGCGACCCGGTTCATGCGGCATGAGCATCGGCAACGAGATGAAAATTTTCGACGAGGATGACAGGGAAGTCGCGACCGGCGAACAGGGCGAGATCGTCTTGCGCGGCGAGAACATTTGCAAAAGCTATTTTCGTAACGAAGAGGCGACGGCGCGCGCCTTTCGCGGCGGGTGGTTTCACACGGGCGATGTCGGTTACGTGGACGCCGACGGCTTTTTCTACGTCGTAGATCGCAAGTCCGATATGATTATCCGGGGCGGCGAAAACATCTACCCGCGCGAGATTGACGAGATGCTCTACACGCATCCGAAAATCGCTGAGGCCGCGACCGTCGGCGTGCCCGACGAGTTGTACGGCGAGGAGGTCGCCGCTTTCGTCGTGTTGAGAGACGGCGAAGAGGCGCGCGAGGATGAGTTGATAGAGTTCTGCCGCGCAAGCCTCGCGGATTTCAAATGCCCGAAGACCGTTCGCTTCGTCGAGTCGCTGCCGAAAGGGCCGACGGGCAAAGTGCTCAAGCGTGAGTTGACGCGCCTCTTGAAGAACAACGCGAAGTGAATGCGCGGGGACAAGGAAAAATGTTTCGATGGCAAAGCTGAAGGATAAAATTCAGAACGTACTGGACGAGAGTCGCATGCTCGTGCTCGGCGCGCAGGTGCTGGTCGGTTTTCAGTATCGCTCATTCTTGGAAAAGGGTTTCGAGTCGCTGCCGCTGTCATCGCAACTGCTGAAACTGGTCGGCCTCTTCGCGTTGCTCACGGCGGTGGCGCTGCTCATCGCGCCCGCCGCGTACCATCGCATCGTGGAGCGCGGCGAGGATACGGAGGAACTGCATGCTTACGCGACGAGAGTGATGCTGTTTGCGCTGCTGCCGTTTGCGTTCGGCATCGGGGTTGATATGTACGTCGCGATGTCACGCACCTTCGGGCGAAAAATCGGGGCGGGCGTCGGGCTGGGCACGAGCGCGCTCGCCATCTTTTTCTGGTACGGATTGGAATATGCGCGGAGAATGCAAAGGAAAGAGGAGTTGAGGGAGGTGGCGAAGATGGAAGCTGAAGAAGAACAGGAGACGGACGCGGGCACGAAACTGAAAGACAAAATCAGGCACGTCCTGACGGAGGCGCGCGTCGTGCTGCCGGGGGCGCAGGCGCTGGTCGGCTTCCAGTTCGTCGCCGTCCTGATGGAGAGTTTCGAGAAACTGCCGCCGTGGTCGAAGTACGTGCATCTCCTGAGCCTCGCCATGACATCACTCACCGTCATCCTGCTGATGACGCCCGCCGCGTACCATCGCATCGTCGAGCAGGGCGAAAGCACGGAGCATTTTCATAAATTCGCGAGCCGCATGGTCATTGCCTCGATGGTGCCGCTGGCGCTTGGGATTTGCGGCGACGTGTATGTGGTCGTTCGCAAAGTCCTCGATTCACAACTCGTCGCCGTCGTCGCCGCGCTCGTAATGCTCGCGCTTTTCTGGGAACTCTGGTTCGGTCTGACAATCTATCGCCGCACTCAACGCGATCACGCCACGACGTAAAAGTTCAAAAGAGATCACGACGTAAGAGTTCAAAGAGATGAAGATGAAAAATAACAACGCTCTCATCCTCGCGCTTCTTTGCGCGCTGACTCCGACCCTCTACGGCCAGCAGCGGCAGCCGGGCGCGAGCGCCGTCGCCGTTAATCTTTCAGCCACCGCCGCGCGACAACAAAAAATTTCGGAAGCGGCGGAAGGCTTGCGCGCGCAACTCGTCGCACAGCGTCGAGACTTTCACGTTCACCCGGAGCTATCGAATCGCGAGGAACGAACGTCGCACGTCGTCGCCGAACGTTTGAAGGCGCTCGGACTCACCGACATCAAAACCGGGGTGGGGCGCTATGGTGTGACGGCGCTGCTCGTCGGCAACCTTCCCGGCCCCGTCGTCGCCGTGCGAGCAGACATGGACGCGCTCCCGATCAACGAGACGATGGACGTGCCTTACAAGTCGCAGACGCCGAACGTCAAGCACGCCTGCGGCCACGACGCACACACGACTATTGAACTGGGCGTCGCGGAAGTTTTAAGCCGGATGCGCGACGACATGCACGGCACGGTCAAGTTCATCTTTCAACCGGCGGAAGAGGGCGCGCCGACGGGCGAAGAGGGCGGCGCGACCATGATGATTAAAGAGGGCGCGCTCGACAACCCGCACCCGCAGGCGATCTTCGGCCTCCACTCCGAGCCGAATTTGCAGGTCGGCCAGATCGGTTATCACTTAGGGCCGGCGATGGCTTCGTCCGACACTTTCTCCGTCATCATCCGCGGCAAAGACGCGCACGGCGCACAGCCGCAATTCGGCATTGATGCCCTCGTCGTCGCGTCGGAAAGCGTCCTCGCTTTGCAACATATCAGGAGTCGTCGCATAGACCCGCTCGAACCGCTCGTCATCACCATCGGCACGATTCACGGAGGGACGCGCTTCAACATCATCGCGGGCGAGGTGAAGATGACGGGCACGATGCGCACCTTCAACGACGCGGTGCGCGAGCGAGCCAAAGCGTTGATGAGGGAAACGCTGGTCGGCGTTACCTCCACATACGGCGCGACGTTCGAGTTGACGTTCGAGGGCAATGGTAATCCCGTCACGTACAACGAACCGGCGCTCGTCGAAGAGACGCTGCCGTCCATGCGCCGCGTCATCGGGGACGCGAACGCGCTCGCCATCAAGCCGTTCATGCCATCGGAAGATTTTTCCCATTACGAGAAGGTCATCCCCGGCTTCTTCTATTTCCTCGGCGTCGGCAATCGCGCGAAAGGAATCAACGCCAACTTGCACACAGCCGAATTTGACATTGACGAAGAAAGCCTCGTCGTCGGCGTCAAGGTGATGTCGAACGTCCTGCTCGACTATCTCGAACGCCACGCCGCAGATAAAAAGTAATCTCTTTAGATTTTATCTTGAGACCGCTGAATGCATTCCGTTTGAGGCCGGATTCATGTTGAGGGCTTCGCATTGAAAACTCTGACGGATCGTCTGCCGACATTGTTCGCAGCCGCTCTTCTCATACCGTTCATGCTCACGCCCGCACGCGCGCAGGAAATTTTGCGGTGGGGGGCAGACCCTTCGGGCGGTGCGCCGTACGTGTTCGCCGACCCGTCGCACCCGGACGTGTACGTCGGCTATGAGAAAGAGATGGTTGACGCGCTCGCCGGGGCGATGAATCGCCGTCCCGTCTTCGTGCCGACGGATTGGGAGACCATCGTCTCGACCCTTGAGCGGGGTGAGTTCGACGTGATCGTCAACGGTCTTGAGCCGACCGAAGACCGCGAGCGGTTCATTCTCTTCAGCAAGCCTTACTACATCTTTCAACTCCAACTCACGGTGCGCAATGATGAGGGCCGGATCAAGTCGCTTGAAGACTGCCGCAAGCGTCTGGTCGGCACGCTCGGCAACACCGCCGCGTCGCGTTTGATGGCGAAAGAGGGCATTCCGTTTCGCGGCTACGCAGACCCCGTGGGCGCGTATCGTGACCTCGAAATAGGTCGCCTCGACGCCGTGTTGATGGACGTGCCGATGGAGATGTTTTACGCACGCGCGAATCCGCGTTTCAAACCTGCGGGCGAGCCTTTCATGCGCGGCGCTTACGTCGTCGGGCTGCGCAAAGGCGACGAGAGGTTGAAGGCGCAGGTGGATGCGGCGATTGAGAGTATCGTCCGCGACGGCTCACTCGAAAAGATACTGCGCAAGTGGAATCTGTGGAACGACGCGCAGGCCGAATTGAGAGTGGAGACGGAGCGTGTTGACGAAAGCGGACAGCACACGGGCGAAAAGATCGCCTACGAAATTACCTCCGCATCTTTCAACTGGACTGAAGCTATCTTCCGTCTGGCGCGCGCCGCGCTCGTGACGGTGTTGCTGGCCTTCGGGGCGATGTGCGTCGCTCTGTCTCTGGGCCTGCCGCTCGCGTTGGGACAGTCGCGCGGCCCAATCTGGGTGCGCGCCCTGTGCACGATTTACATCGAATTTTTTCGTGGAACGCCGGTGCTCGTCCAGTTGCTCTTTCTGTATTTCGGGTTGCCGAAGTTGGGGCTGGCGATGCCGGGCTGGTTGACCGCGCTCGTCGGACTCGGCTTGAACTACGCAGCCTATGAGTCGCAGGTTTACCGCGCCGCGCTCGACGCCGTGCCGCGCGGACAGTGGGAAGCGGCTTACTCGCTCGGCATGACTCCTGTGCTGGCGTTCCGACGCATCATCCTGCCGCAAGCGTTTCGCATCGCGTTGCCGCCGATGACGAACGATTTCGTCTCGCTCTTCAAAGACACATCGGTCGCCTTTGCCATTTCGGTCTGGGAGTTGGCGACGGCCTATCGAGAACTGGCGAACGCCACGGGCGAGTTCATGCTGCTCGGCGTCATCGTGTCGGCATTTTACCTCGCGATGAGTTTGCCTCTGGCTCGTCTCGCGCGTCGTCTCGAAATCAGGTTGCAGCGAAGGCTGCCCGTCGAGAGTGCGACGACAACGGAGGTGGAGGCGTGATGATTCGTGTCGAGAATCTCGTCAAGAGTGCGGGCGGGACGCGTATCCTTCGCGGCGTGAGCTTCGAGGTCGCGGCGCAGACGGTGCTCGGCGTCATCGGCGCTTCGGGGAGCGGAAAGACGACGATGCTGCGCTGCCTGAACGGACTGGAGCGCATCAGCGGCGGCGCGGTCGAATGCGACGGGCTGCGGCTCGAAGCCGAATTGAGCGAGAAGGAATACGCGCGGCGCGTGTGGGAGTTGCGCCGCAGTGTCGGGACGGTCTTCCAGCATTTCTATCTGTTCCCACACCTGACCGTGCTGGCGAATATCACGGAAGCGCCCGTCCACGTGCTCGGCGCGGCGCGCGCGGAAGCTGAGGCTCGCGCGCTCGAACTGCTTGAAAGCTTAGGGCTGAAGCAGGCGGCACACAGATACCCGGAATCGCTGTCGGGCGGCGAGCAGCAACGCGTCGCCATCGCCCGTGCGCTCGCCATGCGTCCCAAGGTTTTACTGTTCGACGAACCGACGAGCGCGCTCGACCCGCGACGTAGCTCCGAGTTGCGCCAGACACTTAGCGGATTCGCGCGACAAGGCCACACGCTGATGATCGTCTCTCATTCGATTCAATTCCTCGAAGGGCTGGCGGATCACCTGCTGTACATGGAGGGAGGGGAAATCGTCGAGTATGGCAAGGCAGAGGTGATGCTGCGCGAGCCGCAAGACCCACGGACTCTTGATTTTCTGCGACAGGCACAATGAATCGTAAGCGTCAGAAGGTATAAGCGTACGATGGCGGATGAAGTCGCGCGTGCCGGACATCTTGATTGCCGCAATGTAAAAATAGCCGCGACCTGAATTTGCAAACGCGCCGCGGCTTGTACTGTCACGCCGATTCAGGCCATGATTGTCGAAGGAGGAAAGCTCTTCATGGCGAATCCCGCGCGGCGTTTACGAGAGAATGTTGAGGGCGATTTCTTCGTGGACGAGACGTGCATTGACTGTGATGCCTGCCGCCAACTCGCGCCCGCGACGTTTCACGATCACGGCGACCAGTCGAGTGTCTATCGCCAGCCCGTAACAGAAGGCGACTCAACACGCGCGTTGATGGCGCTCGTGGCGTGTCCGACCGGCTCAATCGGCACGACGGAAACACATGATGCGCGTCCGGGCATTGACGCCTTCCCTGAGTTGATTGACGAAAATATTT
>JBAVPI010000149.1:0-3827 GCA_049692915.1 Pyrinomonadaceae bacterium | reverse complement strand
TTCGCCAGCATCTTCATCGCCGTGCTCGGCGCATACGCGCGCGGGACGCAGAGCGTCTCAGTCTGGTGGCTCATACCGCTGACAATTCTCTGGGTCAACATGCACGCGGGCTTTGCGCTCGGCCTCGCGCTGATCTTGTTGACAGCGGCGGGAATCCTGCTCGACGCATGGCTGACTTCGACCGTAGAAGGCGAGCCGTTGCCGACTCCGCGCACGCATGCCACTTCGCGCACGCACGCAACTGCGCGCACGCAACTGTGGCCGCGCGTGCGCCGACTCGTCCTCCTCTTCGGGGCGTGCGCCGCGGCGGTCGCGCTCAATCCGAACGGCTTGCGTTTGTATTCATACCCGTTCGAGACTCTGACCTCGCGCGCGATGATGAAGTTCATCGAAGAGTGGTTCTCGCCGGACTTTCACGAACTGATGTTTCTGCCGCTCGCCGTCATGCTGTTCGGCACGTTCACGGCGCTCGCGCTCTCGAAAAAGCGTGCGCGACCGGGCGAGTTGTTGCTGCTCGCCGCGACGGGTTACACCGCGTTGCGTTCGGGTCGAAACGTCCCCTTTTTCGCGCTCGTGGCGATGCCGCTGCTGGCCGGACACGGTTGGAGCTGGCTGAGTATGCAGAGTTGGGGAGGATGGCTCGCCGCGCCGGAGAAACTTGAGACGGGCAGGGAGGCGACGCTCAAAGCCGCGCTCAACATCGTGCTGCTGATTCTCATTCCGCTGGCTGTCTGCTTCATCAAGGTGGGCAAGGTCGTCGCCAATCGAGCGGCTGACGAGTCGAAGAATTTTCCGGTCGCCGCCGCCGTGTTCATCCGTGAGAATAAACTGCCGTCACCGATTTACAACGAGTACGGTTGGGGCGGCTACCTGATCTGGAATTTATATCCGGACTACCGAGTCTACATTGACGGGCGGGCGGATGTTTACGGCGACGCTTTCATGGAAGAGTTTTTGGCGACGCACGACGGCGGGCAAAAGTGGCGCGAGCCGTTGGAACGCAACGGCGTCCGCACCGTCATCGTCGCGCCGAACGTTCCGCTCGCCAGTCTTCTCCGGCAGGACGGTGGATGGAGCAAAGCGTTCGAGGACAAGCAGGCCGTGATCTTCATCAGAAACTAAAACCGCATCAGCAACTAAAACCGCCCGCGCCTTTCATCGAAGTCGTTCGATGAGCATCACTCAAGCCCGTGCCCCACGAGAGGCACGGGCTTTTCATTTTTCTCACTCAACTAATTTTTCTCACTCAACCATTCAACGGCTTCACTGCGCTGCTGCCCCGATCATCTCAAGTCGCCGCCCGCGTCGCTCTCAGGTTAATTGTCCCGCAGGCTGTCAACCCGCGGCGACACGCCTTCAAGTCATAAGATTCACTTGAGTTGCCCGACACGCGGGGCACTTCAACGCCCTTCGCCGTCGCGCGCGGTTGTCAACGCGGGGCGACAGCCTGCTTCGACATTCCTCTAAAAGCTCGGCAAAAACCCCGTTTGCGCTTCGATTCAGTCGCGGCACGCCTCTTGTAATAGACATTGCCGTCCACGATGCAAACGAAAGCGTCGGCAGCGAAGTTGAACTGAGAAGGAACAGACTCGAAATGAAAACAGTCACCACCAACACACTCATCACACTCGCCGTCGCCGCGCTCGTCATTCTGTTCGCCGCCCTGTCCGTGCTGGTCGGCAATCGAGCAGTCGCGTTGGCGCAGGGAGGGCAGGACAATCTCCTGTTCATCTCGCTGGCCTGCGGCTGCGCGGCGTTGAGCATGTGCAACGGCTTCGCCAAACGCGAGCGCAAGACTACAACAGTCGGGCGCGGACGTGTCGGGGCCGACGGCAACGGCGGGGCGCACGCGCGTCGCGCTTCGATCATCCATCTCGGCAATTAAGCTGGCTGCCCTCGGATGTTAGCGCCACGGCACTGGCGCGACGCCGACGGGCCTGACCCTCAACCCTTCAACCACAGACTAAAGGAGCAAACCCATGATTAAGAATTTTCTTCGCGACGAGACCGGCCTTGAACTTTCCGAGTATGCAGTCGCCGCCGCTTTGATCGCGCTCGCCGTCGTCGGCGTCTTCACGACTCTCGGCAACAGCATCAAGGGCGTCATCACGAATCTGGCGACCAACATCAAGTAGGTAAACCCCTATCGCGAAAACGGCGGGCGTGCCCTGACGGGGCACTAAACGTTCGGGCGCGCCCCCGCTTCGACAAGGAGCAAGTCCGATGTTGAAAAAATTCCTTCGCGATGAGAACGGACTGGAACTGTCCGAGTACGCCATTGCCGCCGCGTTGATCTCGCTCGCCGTCATCGGCGCTTTCACTCTGGTCGGCGACCAGATCAAAAACAACATCAGCAATCTGGCTACCAAAATCAAATAGCAGAGCCTTCAACCGCGCGCTTCAACGAAAGCGCCGGGACGACGCATTTATCAAGATCATGTCCGCACCCTTCATCGTCATCTCTTTAATGTTCCTCGTGCCTCTGGCGCTCGTCGTCTCTTATTACGACGTGCGCTATCGCCGCATCCCGAACCCGTTCGTGCTGGCGACGCTTCTGAGCGGGCTGCTGCTCAACGCCGCATTCAACGGGATGGACGGCGCGCTGATGAGCCTCGGCGGGTGCGCCCTCGCGTTCGGGCTGATGTTCGCCCTCCACGTCTTCGGCGCGATGGGCGCGGGCGACGTGAAGTTGTTCGCAGCCATCGGCTCGGTCGTCGGCTCTTCGCTCGTGCTGCCGACGTTCTTCGTCATCGTCCTGACGGGCGCGGTGCTCGCCTTCGTCGCGATGGTGAGGGCGGGCACGGTGCGCTCGACCTTGCATAACGTGCTGATGATTCTCGTCGGACTGATGCCGGGTTGGAAGATGCCGCGCTTCACCGTCCCCGTTGACCGTCGCTACACGATTCCTTACGGCGTCGCCATCACGTTCGGCAGCCTGATTTCGCTCCTGTTGTTCCACGCCTGAAAAAGACGCGCGGGAGCTTTGAACTTTTCACACACTCGAAACGGAGAGCAGAAGCTATGCGGAATAAACGTATGTTGGTCGTGCTTGGCGGCGCGACGGTGTTCGGGCTGATCGCGGCAATCGCGGTCAGCCGTTACCTGTCTAACGCGCAGGCTTACGGCAAAAATCTGAACGGCATCGTCGTCGCCAAAGTTGATATTCCGCTCGGCACGAAGATCGAAGCGTCGCACCTGACGAGCGTGCAGTTTCCCTCGGACGCGACGCCGGACGGCGCTTTCGATTCGCCGGAAAAACTCGTCGGGCGCGTGGCGGTCGTCAACGTCGCGGCGCGCGAACCCGTCACCGATTTCAAACTCGCGCCGGAAGGTTCCGCCGCCGGACTCTCCGCTGTCATCCCGGAAGGCTATCGCGCCATGACCGTCAAGGTTGACGACATCGTGGGCATCTCCGGCTTTGTCCGACCGGGCGCGCTCGTGGATATCGTCGTCGTCATCCAGCCGCAGGAAGGCTCAATCGGCGGGCAGGGGCCGGTCTCGAAGATCGTCTTGCAGAACATCAAGGTGCTCGCGAGCGGCCAGAAGATTGACCAGCCGAAGGACGACCGTGAAGCCGAGAGCGTCAAGGCCGTGACGTTGCAGGTCTTGCCGGAGCAGGCCGAAAAACTCGCGCTCGCCGCGACCGAAGGCAAGCTCCAACTCGTCATGCGCAACTCCGTGGATCAGGGCGACGAGCAGACGCAGGGCGTTGACAAGCGCATCCTGCTCGGCGGCGAGCGTGCGCTGCCCGTGCCCGAACCCGGCTCCATCAAGAGCGAGCAACCACGCCAGCAGAGTGTCGCGCCCGCGCCCGCGCCTCTCTTCAT
>JBAVPI010000148.1:0-1886 GCA_049692915.1 Pyrinomonadaceae bacterium | reverse complement strand
GTGGAGTATTTCGTTAAGAGGTTAGTTTAGATGCACGCGCCGTCAAAAACGGACGCTGGTCTGGCGGGGAGCCTCAAACGTGGTCGAGGGAATGGTTGCGCTGGTTGGTCGGGGAATGGCGCATGTTTACGATGTATGCGGTCGGCAAGTCAAGTGAGTTTTCGTTGATAAATGTAGCTAAAATGTGTCTGCTGGAGAAAGGCGAGGGAGCGTGCGGCGCGCGTAAGCATAGAATTTGACGGCTGAATCCATCGCGGGGTCGGCGGGTTTTTCTCTTAAAGTCGCCGAGCGAAAAACGGAGCGGCGTGCGACGCCACTCCGTTTCACATTCGAGGGGATTGAGTCTTTCGGCGAATCTCTCAGGCGACGCCCTTACTGGACTTCGGAGAGTTTCGAGACGTGCAGGGTCTCGCCTTCCATCGTGCCTTCGACGGCGACCTTCAGGCCCTTCTTCGTCTTGGTGCTGTTCGCCACTTCCTTCGCGAGTTCGCTGCCGTGCTCGTCGAGCTTGTAAGCTTTGTTGCCTTCGGCGACGACCGTGAAGCCGCCCTTGGAACAGCCGGGCATCAGTGCGCAGGAGGTCTTGTGCTCTTTGGCCTCTTCGCCGTCGGCGTGCTCGCCGGCGCACATGTTGTCAATCAGATAGCCGCTGACTTTAACGGTCGCCGGTTTAGCGTCCTGCGCGAAGGCGAACACGGCGGTCATCAAGAGTGCGACAGTGAACAGAAAAATTTTGCGAATCATATTGAGGGGTCTCCTTACTAAAGTGTTTCGGGTTCAGGGAGTTTCAATCTGGCCGCGCGACGCCTCGTCCGCTTCCGGTTCGGCATGACGCTGCGGCCTCATGTGCGGGAATAATATCACGTCGCGAATCGAGCGGCGATTCGTCAGGAGCATCGTCAGGCGGTCAATGCCGATGCCGATGCCCGCGGCGGGCGGCATCCCGTAAGAGAGCGCGCGGACGTAATCCATATCCATCTGCATCGCCTCGTCGTCGCCGCCCTCGCGCTGTTTCGCCTGTTCCTCGAAACGCTCGTACTGCTCATACGGGTCGTTCAACTCTGAAAACCCGTTCGCCACTTCCATGCCTGCGATGTACAACTCGAAACGCTCGGCGATGGCCGGGTTGTCGGGCGAGGCTTTGGAGAGCGGAGAGATGGGTTTAGGGAAGTCAGTGATGAAGGTCGGTTGAATTAACCTTCTTTCAACACCAAACTCAAAAGTTTCTACAATTAATCCAGATTGGCCTAATTCATTATGAAAAATTTCAAAGCGTTGTGCTTTTTGCTCATATTCATTTACTGCTTCTGTCCAAGCTTTTCTGGCTGCTTCATCAACCTTTTTTCTTATTTCTGGAGTAACAAACTCCTCAGGTGGTAATAAGTCATGCCACATTTTTTGAGAAAACGACCAGATTAAATCAGTCAATTTATAGTCATTGAGCCAATCTGAAGAATACTTCTCACCTTTATAATCAATGAAGTCATACTCCCTAATAATGTATTCAGAGATGGCATCTTTCATTGAAATCCTTTTAAAGGATTCAAAATTAATCTTTAGTGAAGAGAATTCATTGGTAAATTCTCTCATCATAGTTTCATCACCTTCTTGAGGAAGGTAGAGTTTAATTAAAGTTTCAAAATCAACGTTTAATCTACTAACCACCTTTTGCACTGATTCTTTGAGCATGTCCTCGCAAAAGTCCATCATCCAGTTCACGTCTTTGTATGCCGTGTAGAACTCAAGCATGGTGAACTCAGGGTTGTGGCGCGTGGAGACGCCTTCGTTGCGGAAGTTGCGGTTGAGTTCATAGACGCGCTCGAAGCCGCCGACGACGAGACGCTTGAGGTAGAGTTCGGGCGCGATGCGTGCGTAGAGGTCTATGT
>JBAVPI010000147.1:0-2129 GCA_049692915.1 Pyrinomonadaceae bacterium | reverse complement strand
CACCTACACCGTCACCGGCACGCTCTCGAACACGGCGACCGGCACGCTCGCAAACACGGCGACCGTCGCGCCGCCCTCTTGGCTCGCCGATGCGACGCCCGCCAACAACACCGCGACCGACAGCGATACGATCAACGTCCGCGCCGACCTCTCCATCACGAAGACGGATGGCCTCGCGAACGTCAATCCCGGCGCGACCGTCACCTACACCATCGTCGCTTCAAACGCGGCAAGCAGTTCCGGCGCGGCGAACGGCGCGATCATCACGGACACAGTGCCCGCCTCTCTCACAGGCGTGACGTGGACGTGCGGCTCGCCCGTCGGGAGCGCGACCTGCGGCACGGCTTCGGGCAGCGGCAACAGCATCAACACGACGGCCAATCTTCCCGCCGGTGGCTCCGTCACTTACACCGTCACGGGCACGCTCGCGACGAACGCGACGGGGACGCTCTCGAACACGGCGACAATCATCGTACCCGCTTCGGGCGTCACCGACCCGACCGACCCGACGCGGACGGGCGCGGGCAACAACAGCGCAACCGATACGACGGTCATCAATGCGGCGTCCGACCTCGCCGTCACGAAGACCGTCAACAACGCCACGCCGAACGTCGGCAACACCGTCACCTACACCATCACCGTCTCCAACAACGGGCCAAGCGCCGCGACCAACGTGCGCCTGACCGATTTAGTCCCGGCGGGCCTGACCTTTCTTTCAGCCACGCCTTCGGGCACGACCGCCTATAATTCCGGCACGGGCCTGTGGACTATCGGCGCGCTCGCCAACGCCGCCTCCGCGACGCTCACGATCAATGCCAAAGTGAACGCCGGAACCGGCAACACGACGATTACAAACACGACTTCCGCGCTCGCCGCGGATCAGTTCGACCCGGTTCCCGCGAACAACACGGGCACGGTTTCGCTCCGCGTCACGAGCGCCGACCTCTCGCTTACCAAGACCGTCAACAACGCGACTCCGGCCTTCGGCCAGAATGTGACTTTCACCATCACGATCAGTAACGCCGGCCCCGACGCGGCGTCCGGCGTGACGGTCAAAGACCTGCTGCCCGCCGGTCTCGTCTTCATCTCGGCCACGCCGGGCGCAGGCGCTTACAACAGCGGCACGGGTGTCTGGACAATCGGCGCGGTCGCCAACGCCGCGAGCGTCACCCTGCAAATCATCGCGAAGGTGAACGCCTACGGCGCTATTACAAACACAGCGGAAGTGACGGCCTCGGATCAGTCCGACCCGGACTCGACGCCGAACAACAACGTCGCGGCGGAAGACGATCAATCGAGCGTCAGCGTCGGCGCGACACCGCCCAACGTCACGCTCTGCAAGACCGTCCTCGGACAGCCGTGCCCGCCGCCCGCACTCGCCGCCCAGCAGCCGGGCACGAACATCACATACAGCATCACGTTCGCCAACACGGGCGGCTCGGCGGCGTCGAACTTCATCCTCACCGACCCCGACCCCGCGACGATCTTGAAGCTGAACGACAACACGGATTTCAAAGTCGGCTCCGTCGTCAACACGCTCGGCACGACCGGCCTCACAGTCGTCGTCGCTTACTCGAACGACGCGGGCGCGACCTATCTCTACACGCCGGTTTCGGGCGGCGGCGGCGCGCCCGTCGGCTACGACCGCCTCGTCACACACGTCCGCTGGAGTTTCACCGGCGCGCTCAGCCAGACCGCGCCCAACAACACCGGCAGCGTCGCTTTCACCGTTCGCATTCGCTGAACACAGTGATGACAAGATGGACGCGCGCGGCAACACTCTCTTTGAGTGTGTTAGGCGTCGCGTGCCCGCACGTCTTATCATGCGGTTCATGTTGAATCGCGAACTTTTTAAATTCAGCGACGAGGTGATGACGGCCCTCGCCGCCGAGCGCGCGGTGGTGGCGCTTGAATCCACCGTCATCGCACACGGGTTGCCGCGCCCGCAGAATCTGGAGACGGCCCTGCGACTCGAAGCCATCGTGCGCGAGCACGGCGCGACGCCCGCCACCATTGCCGTCCTCGACCGCAGATTGTGTGTCGGTCTCGACGACGATCAACTCGCGCGACTCGCCGACGGCGCGGACGTGCACAAACTCAGCCGACGCGATCTGCCCGTCGCCCTCGCG
>JBAVPI010000146.1:0-4192 GCA_049692915.1 Pyrinomonadaceae bacterium | reverse complement strand
AGCATGAAGGAGAGCCGTTCCTGCGGGTAGGAGGGGTCGAGGGGGACGTAAGCGCCGCCTGCCTTGAGGATGGCGAGGATGCCGACGACGAGTTCGATGCCGCGCTCTGCGCAGAGTCCGACGAGCGACTCAGCCGCGACGCCCATGCCGCGCAGGTGGTGCGCGAGCCGGTTGGCGGCCTCGTTGAGTTGGCCGTAGGTCACGTCTTCGCCTTCAAAGGTGAGAGCGATGGAACGCGGGGCGAGCCGTGCCTGCCGCTCGAAGAGCTGATGCAGGCAGAGGTCGGATGAGTAGGTCGCGGTCGGGTCGTTCCAGACGGACAGGAGTTGATGGCGCTCGGCGTCGGTCAGCAGCGGCAGTTCCCAGAGCGGTTGCTCAGGGTTCTCAGCGATTGCTTCCAACAACCTCTTGAAGTGGCCCAGCATTCTGAGGATGTCATCCTCAGCAAAGCGTCTGCCGTCATAGACCGCCCGGAGCAGGAGGCCGTCGGCGGGCGCGACGAGCAGCGTCAGCAGGTACGTGTTCCACTCCACCGAACTGATTTCGCGAAGCTGCAACCCGCCGTCGGCCCGCGCGAGAGCCTGTGTGGGATAGTTCTCGAAGGCGAGCAGGCTCTCGAAGAGGGGGATGCCTGCCGGAACTTCGCTCCCGCGTTGCGTCTGTACCAGAGGGCTGTATTCGTACTGCCGCATCGCGATCTGCTGCCGTTGTAGTTCCTTGAGCCACGGGAGCATGGGCTGTTGCGGGTCAACGTGCACGCGGACGGGCAGCGTGTTGATGAAGAGTCCGACCATCTCTTCAACACCGTCCAACTCGGCGGGCCTGCCCGCGACAACCGTGCCATAGACGATATCGCGTCCGCCGCTATAGCGGCTCAGCAACAGCGCCCAAGCCCCCTGCACGATGGTGTTAAGAGTTAGCTGATGGCGTCGGGCGAAGGCTTGCAGCGCGGCGGTAGCCTCGTGCGAGAGATGGCCGTGCTGCTCACGGTGGAGCGGTGCGTTCGCGTCGGTTGAACCGGCGTGCGAGCCGGGGCCGCCGTTCCGCGTGGGCTGTCCGAAGTTCAGCGGGGTCGGCGTGTTGAAGCCGCGGAGGTTCTCTTCCCAGAATTTTTGCGAAGCAGAGAAGTCCTGTTGTTGAAGCCACGCGACATAATTTTTGTAAGGGGGCGCGGGCTTGAGAAACAGGTCGTCCCCTGTGGACAAGGCGTGGTAGAAGGAGAAGACTTCTTTGGCGATGAGCGAGACCGACCACCCGTCCAGAATCAGGTGGTGGTAACTCCAGATGAAGTGGTACAGGCTATCGGTGAATCGGATGATGGCGACGCGAAAGAGCAGCGGCTTGGAGAGGTCGAACCCACGCCGCCTGTCTGCTTCGAGTAAGGACTCCAAACGAAGATTCTGCTCCGGCTCTGGCAGGCCGCGCCAGTCGTGTTCTACCCACGGCAACTCCACCCCCTTGATGACGACCTGCAAAGGCTGTTCGGCGCGGTCGAGAAAAGCGGTGCGCAAAGCCGGGTGGCGGTCGAGCACACGCTGCCACGCCTGCTTGAATGCCGGGAGGTCAATGTCTCCGTCAAGCGTGTATCTCAACTGCTGGGAATACTCTTCCGCCTCAGGTGAGTACAGCGTGTGAAACATCATTCCCTGCTGCATCGGCGCGAGCGGGTATATCGCCTCAATGTCTTTCGCTTTCATCCTGCATTTTCCTAGTGCGATTGGTGAAGACAAGACCCGAATATGCGGGCTGCCGGTTCAGGCGACTCAGCCTAACTTGGCGAGGAGCGCGTCCAACTCCGCCTGACTCAGACTCACTTCGGGGAAGTCTGAGGGCGTATAACTTTTGGCGTCCGGCGACTGACAGTACGCGATGAGGCCGCGCAACGACTCGACGTAGATGCTCGCCAGTTTTTCTACCGTCTCCCTCACGTACAGGTTCCCGCTGTAGTTCCAACTCACCTCCAGCTTCCCTCCCATGACGGCGCAGCTTATCTCCAGCAGGTGTTTCCTCTTCCCCCTCGGACTCCTGCCCGCCCCGACCGCCTCAGGAGCGATGGCGAAGACGCCCTCACTGCTCATGACGTGGTCGAGTTGGCCCAGATAGAGGAAGATGATTTCGGCCTCCGGCTGCCCTGTCAGCCGCTCGGCCTCTCTCCCCATGTACCTCAACAGCCCGTAGCCGAGGCCGCTCCTCTTGACCTTCCTCATCTCCTCTTTGACGGCGATCAACTCTTGCCCGAAGTCCCCTTCCGTCTGCTTCTCCAGCAGCACCGGGTAGATGCTTGTGAACCAGCCGACCGTCCTCGTCACGTCCACCCCGTCCTCGACCTCTTCCCGCCCGTGCCCTTCAACGTCCACCAGCAGCCGCGCCTGCCCCGTCCACTGCCAGTACGCCTCCTTCAGAGCGGCGAGCAGCGCCTCTTCCACCGACGTGTTGAAAGCCTTCCCGACTTCCTTGATGAGACTTCTGGTTTCCTCTTCGCCGAGGCTCACGTTCACCACTTCTACAGAGCCGGCGTCGTTAACTCCTTCCGGCGCGTCCAAGGGCAGCCTCCCAACTTCCGCACGCCCTTCGCCCGCCCAGTAAGTCATCTCTTCGTCAAAGGCCCCGGCGCGCGTCAGCCTTTCGAGCGTCTCCGCCCATTGCTTGTAAGAGGTCGTCTTGGCCCCGAAGTCAATCGCCTCGCCCCTCCCGACCTGCTCGCAACCTCTTTGCAAGTCCTCCAGAAGCACTCTCCACGAAACCGCATCAACGACGAGATGATGTGCCACGACGAGCAACCTTCTCGCCTTGCCCGTCGCCGTTTCGTAGAGCACCACCCTCAACAGCGGCCCGTGCTCGAAGTTCAGGCTCCTCTGCGCCTGTTCCGCGTTTGCCTCAATCGCCGCTCTCTGCCGGCCTTCCGTCATCCCGCTCACGTCCAAGAGCGTGAAGACCTCCGCATCCTCGTGTCGCGCGTTCTCCTGCCGCCAGCCTTGCCCCGCGCGCCCGAACCTCATCCTCAGCGCATCGTGATGCTCCAGAAGTTTCCCGACCACCTTCTTCACGTCGGCGGCGTTGTTGTCCGACCTCATCTCAAGCATCACCGCCTGATTGAAGTGGTGCGCGTCCTCCAACTCCTGCTCGAAATACCAGTGCTGAATCGGCGTCAGCGGAGCGCTCCCGCTGACCAGCCCCTGCTCCGCTTTCATCTCCGCGGTTGTCCCCGCAACGGCGGCCAGTGCCTCTATCGTCTGATGTTCAAACATCTGCCTTGGCGACAGCTTCAACCCGGCCTGATTGGCCCGCGCGATGATCTGTATGATCAACACGGAATCGCCGCCAAGCTCAATGAAGCTGTCCTGAATCCCGATGGGTGCTACTCCGAATATCTGCTCCCATATCTTCGCGAGCTTCCGTTCCGTCTCGTTCCGCGGCTCTACATACTCGGTGGACATTTCGGGGCGCGCGTGGAGCGTCGCCGTCTGCGTCGCCGCCTGCGAGACGCTCTGCTTCTCCAGCATCTCCAGCATCTTCGCCGCGCTCAGGCTCTCGCTCTCCTCGACCCTCCGTTGAAAATCTTCCGGCGACACAATCACCTGCGGCAGGTTTGTGTTGAGAATCCTCGCGAACGCTTCCACACCTTCCGACGCATACACCCCTTCCTGTATCGCCTCCGAGGGGTTCAGGTTGTGTTGCACGGCGGCGTCCACCGCCATGCCCACGTCTCGCCACGTATCCCAGTTGACCGATACGACGTACCGTCCCCCGCCGCCGCATCCGGCCCTCGCGTATGCGTCCAAGTAAGCATTGGCCGCGGCATAATCCATGCGCCCTAAGCCCCCAAGGATCGAGCGGTGCGACGAACACAACATCAGGAAGTCCAGTTCGACATCCTTCAACAGCCGATCCAACACCTGCGTGCCCTTGACCTTTGCGTCAAACGTCGTCTGCATGAGTTGCGCGCTCTGTCGCTCGATGACAGCACCGCCTGCGACGCCTGCGGCGTGGATGACGCCGTTCAAACGCCCGTACCTCTTCCCGACCTCATCCAATACCCGCCTCATCTCCTCTTCCTTACTCACGTCCGCGCTAATCACCAACACCTCTTCCGCACCCTCGGCCTCCAACTCCTTGACGGCCTCCCTCGTCCGCTCCGCCTGCGCCCCTCTCCTACTCACCAGCACCAGCTTCGCCCTCGCCTCACGCGCCA
>JBAVPI010000145.1:0-2055 GCA_049692915.1 Pyrinomonadaceae bacterium | reverse complement strand
CTCAGCAGCGCGTAGGCGAGCGCGGCGTTGACCGTGACGATGAGAAAACTGATTGCATAGACTCCGCCGAAGCGCGCCGCTCCGATGAGCGTAGGCTCGTAGGCTTGCGAGTATCCGATGGCGTTCCACAGTTGCCCGATAACGCCGAGCCGCGCCCATTCAAGCGCAGCCCACAGGAACGGCGCGAAGAGAAGCGCACGCGCGCCTAGTCGTGAAACGAGGCGGGCCAGCGCGAACATGCAGAGTGCGGGAAAGAGTCCGGCGCAGAGCGGCGCGGGAAGCAACAGCGGATAAGCCAACCACGCGGGGATGTCCGCGTAATGAATCATCGGGTAGGTCAGCCAGTAGCAAGTGCCGTAGAAAAAGAGCGTGCCCGACACCCAACCCATGACGAATGCCTGCGCGGGGCGCGGCCTGCGCGCGACGGCGAGAAGGAGTGGAACGAGGCCGACCCACGCGAGCGGCCACAGATCGAAATCGGGGAAGGCGAGGACGAGCAGCAACGCCGTCAGCGCGGCCCAACCCGTGTCGGCGATTGACGGCGAGGCGGCCCTCGCGCCGTCGGCGAGAACTCTCAGACGCCTTCTGCCGCGACGGGGCGTATCGAGGGAAACCACTTCCTGCACGCGCCGGAGTTTAGCAGAAGCGCGACGCTTACGTCACCGCGTTCGTCCTCGCACGTCGCCGGTCGGGCCGGGAGAGTTGATGCGTCAAATCGTCTGACGCTTTGACGTAAAAAGACAAAAACCGTCACGCCTCCGGTGACAAATTTTGTCGCGACGACTTCATTTAACTTATTCGCGACGGCGCGGGCGTCCAGAGCATGTCGCCCGTCTTTCACACGCTGTCGCCCGCGGTTGACAAAGAGAAAGCTTGAAAAAGCAGGGATGCGGGTTGTTCGGGAAAACTCTGCTCCAAAAGCGGGAGAACCCGGCTGGGAGCCAGGTTCTGGAAAGGTGTGCAAATTGTAGGGTCGCTCGGCGGGCGGCTGGCGTAGCGGCAGGCCACGCTCAGAGAAGTGATGGCGGCGGGGTCAAGGTTTAACTTCTTCCTTGCTTGCCGATTCTTCCTATTGCAGTTCGTGTGCCACAGTGAAGGCGTGCCTGAAGGCGATGAATGATGAATCGCAAAAGAGGATGCGCCGGACGACGCGCGGAGACGGTCTTCTCAATCCACGCGCTCGACCAAAAGGAGATGGCCGCGTGCGCCGACCACGAGCACATTGCTCTCGCCGCACGAGACGTGTGCGCCCTCTCCTCGTGCGAGCGCACGCCACAACTCGCCGTCCACGAGGACAGCGCCTTCGGGAGCGAGCGTCCGCACGACGGAGGCCGCGTGACAGACGAGCCGGAAAGGTTTACCCGAAGACTTTTTGCGTCTGGAGAGAAAAGCGATGCGGAGAGAAAATGCGGCGGCGATTGAAGCGGCGAGCAGGAGCGCGAAGATGAGCGACGCTTTCAACACGGCGGCCTCAATCGAAGTGGAGAGACGGAAGAACCGCGTGAGTGAAGCGAAGGCCGCCGTCTCTCGATTCTTCCGTCTCCGGTCAGACTATTTGATCCCGACTTGCAGTTGACGCTGGAGCGCGATGGCTTCCTGATTGTTCGGGTCAATCTGGAGAGCATTACGCGCGTAGGCCGTGGCCTGACTGCGGTCGCCCCTTTCAAGAAAGATGCGGCCCAACAGGATGTGCGCGTCAATCAGCTTGGCGTCCCAGAAGATGGAAGTCTTCAACTGGTTGATGGCCGAGACGAGTTCGCCGCGCCGTTGATAGATGCGCCCTGTCAATAGATAGGCTTCGGCGTTCATCGGTTCGACGCGGATAACATCGCGTAGTTCCGTCAGAGCCTCGTCGTCGCGCCCCGCGCCGTAAAGCTCGTAGGCTTTGTTGAGGAGATTCTGCGTCGTCGTGCCGGTGACGGCGGCGAGTTTTTTTTCCTCTTCGTCTTTGATGAGGCTAATGACTTCGGCGCGGTTGAAGTCTGCGCGAAGCCGCAGAGGAACTTCCGTCGTGGTCTGCGACTTCTGCCACTCGACCTGTGCCTTGGCGTAAGC
>JBAVPI010000144.1:0-2823 GCA_049692915.1 Pyrinomonadaceae bacterium | reverse complement strand
GCATCAAGTCGAATTGCACCGAGCCGGTGTCTATTTTGACCGGGCTGAGTTTCAAGCCGGGAAATTCGAGCGCACCTTTCGTAGCCGTATCAAGGGTGAAAGCGACTTGAAAGAGCGGATTGCGGCTAGCGTCACGCTCAGGCTGCAACTCTTCCACCAGCTTCTCAAAAGGCACTTCCTGATGCTCATACGCACCCAGACTCGCCTCCCGCACACGCCCCACCAATTCACGGAAACTCTCCTCGCCTCTCACCTCCGTGCGCATCACCAGCGTGTTGATGAAGAAGCCGATCAGCCCCTCTAACTCGCGCCTGCTCCTGCCCGCAATCGGCGTCCCGACGCAGATGTCCGTCTGGCCGCTGTAGCGTGAGAGCAATGCCTGCCATCCTGCCAGCAAGACCATGAAGAGCGTCGCACCTTCGCGCCTCGCCAACTCATGCAACCCTGCGCTGACACTCCGCTCAATGACGCTCGTCTGCCGACTCCCCCGATAACGCTGCACCGCTGGCCGTGGATGATCCGTCGGTAGTTCAAGGACAGCGACGCCCTCCAACCTTTCTCGCCAGTAGGAAAGTTGCTCGGCCAGCACTTCGCCGTGCAACCCTTCACGCTGCCAGACTGCATAATCCGCGTATTGAATCGAGAGTTCTTCGAGCGGTGACTCACGCCCATCAAGGTATGCCCTGTAGAGCGCCGTCAACTCGCGAAAGAGGATGGAGTTTGACCAGCCATCCGAGACGATGTGGTGCATCACCAGCACCAGTATGTGCTCGTCTTCCGAGAGGCGGAGTAGCTTGGCGCGCAACAGCGGCCCGGATGTCAGATCAAAGACCTGTCGTGCTTCCTGAAGGATGAAGTGTTGCGCGTCGGTTTCCTTGTCGGGAACGGAACTCAGGTCAACCACAGGCAGCGTCAGGGGCTGCGCCGGTGAGACGGACTGCATCGCTTCGTGATTGACGACGGGGAAGGTCGTCCGCAAAGACCACTGACGCCGCACAATCTCGCTGAGGCTTCGTTCGAGCACACCGATGTTGAGCGTGCCGCTCAGACGCATCGCGTAAGGGACGTTATAGAAAGGATTGTCCGGCTCCAGTTGATAGAGAAACCAGAGACGTTGCTGCGCCAGCGAGAGCGGGAACTGCTTCGCTTTGGGGGCCGGAGATTGCTTGCGGAGTAACTCCGTCAGCATCGCCCGTTTCTCTTCCGCCGAAAGCTCGCTCAAAGAATTAATAACTTCACTCATTGAATAACCTCGCTGTTGGTAAGCATCTTGCTGAGTATTAAGTCCACTTGCTCGTCCGAGAGTTGATCCATCTGCGGCAGCAGTTGTTCCTCGTCGCCGGAGACGACTCTGGTGATGGTGTTGGTTAAGCCCGACGACGACGCCTGTTCCTGCGCCACGGCGACGGCCAAACCGGCCACGGTCGGTTCTTCAAAGAGGCGGCGCAGAGGAAGCTCGACCTGAAGTGCTTCGCGCACCCTCGAAAGAGTCATCATTGCGAGCAGGGAGTGGCCGCCAAGATTGAAGAAGTTATCGTGGATGCCGACGCGCTCGGTCTTTAACAACTCGGCCCAAATCTCGGCCAGCTTCTCTTCAACCTGATTGCGCGGTTCGACGTAATCGCTGGAATCGGCGACTGCACCGACAGGCTCCGGCAACGCTTTGCGGTCGAGTTTGCCGTTGGGGGTCAGCGGCAGTTCGTCCAGTTGGACGAACGCCGTGGGAACCATATAGTCGGGCAGTTGCGCTTTGAGGGCGGCGCGCAATTCGCCTGCGGAAAGCGAGACATGCTCGTCCGGCACGACGTAGGCGACCAACTGCTTTTCGTGCCGCTCGTCCTCCCATGTGACGACAACGCTGTCGCGCACGAACGGATGCTGTGCGAGCGCCGCTTCTACCTCACCGAGTTCGATGCGGAAGCCTCTGACCTTCACCTGATCGTCCATCCGCCTCAGGAACTCCAGTTCTCCTTCCGGCAGATACCGCACAAGGTCTCCCGTCCGGTACATCCGCGCTCCGCCGACCGTGGCAAACGGGTCTGGCACGAACACCTCGCCGGTGCGTTCCATGTCATGCAGATAACCCCGGCCAACTCCCACTCCCGCCACGTATAGCTCTCCGGCAACCCCGGTGGGAACCGGCATCAGGTATCGGTCAAGCACGTACATCCGCATGTTCCCGATGGGTCTGCCGATTGGTATGCGCGTCGCCGCCGCCGACGGCGGCAGCACAACCAGATGATGCGTCACATCGTCGGAGCATTCGGTCGGGCCGTAGGCATTGATGACCGGTATCTGCGCGAAGCGCGACAACCATCTGCGGCACAATTCGGGCGGCAGCGCCTCGCCCGTAGCCACCATCCAACGCAGTTCCCCAAATCGCTTCGCAGACCCTCCGCCCGACTCCATCGTATCGAGCACCATGCGCAGCAACGACGGCACGGTCTCCCAGATCGTGACGTGTCCCGCCTCGACTTGCGTCGCCAACTTCCAAGGGTCGCGCGCCGTTTCATCGTCAAGGATCAGGACTCGCCCGCCGACGAGTAAGGCCGCGAGAAATTGCCAGACTGAGATGTCGAAACATTGAGAGGCGGTCTGCGCGACGACGGCATGCTTGTCAATCTCCATCACCCTGATCTTCTCGTAGAGGTGGTTAAGCATGCCTCGCTGCTCGACCATCGCCCCCTTCGGCTGGCCCGTCGAACCGGACGTGTAGATGACGTAAGCCAGATTGTCGGGAAGACAGCGCACGGCGAGGTTCTCATCCGTAGTCACTCGCCGGATGAGTTCTTCGACACAGAGCATCACAGGACGCACGCCCTC
>JBAVPI010000143.1:0-8337 GCA_049692915.1 Pyrinomonadaceae bacterium | reverse complement strand
AGTGGGCGGAGCGGGCGTCTGCCCCACGCGGCGGGCGCGCGACTGGCCGTATGAACTCTGTGACGAAAAGGCGAAAAGGGAGAGGAGCATGCCGAGGACGAGAAACTTCTTCATGGCTTTTTGACTCCTGCGACCGAAGCGAGCGGAAAAACACTGAGACGAGGTCGGACATCGCTTTGATGCGCGCGAAGTGACAGGGATGCTTATCTTTTTTGTCATCAAGTTTGACACCGGCGCTCCGTACCCGTCACCCCGGTCTCCGCTCATTCGCTTCCGCGCGAGATTGCATTGAAGACGAAGGGGAACGTGCCCCACGTCTGCGCACGATGCTGCGGGCGGAAACCGAAAAGGATGACCCGGCCCTTACCCGATTTCACTTCGACGAGCGCCGCCTTGCCCGCCAGATACTGCGGCCCCAGCAGCCACCCGGAGCGCAGGATGTCCTCTTTCTTTTCCGGGTAGCGCGCGACGACGCGGACGCGCTCTTTGTCCAGCACCTCGAACGCCGCGCTCCCGATGAAATAGGCGTCCGTCGCTCTCGACATGCCACGCGCCAGCGGGTCGGAAGTGTCAACCTCGATGCGCAGGACAGAGCCAGGGCAATAAAACTCGGAGGTCTTCAAGCCTTCGAGCGCGTTCTTGAGCGGGAGCTTGAAACTTTTGATCGCCAGTTCCGTCGAGTCGTCCCAGCAGACGAGCGTGCCTCCATCCTCAACGAAGCGACGCAGATTCTCGACGCCCGCGTTCGTCATGCCACCCGTAAATTCGGGCGGCGCGCTCTCTTTCGACCTGCCGTCAACAATCTCTTTGAGCCGCATCGAGGCCAGCACGATCACGTCGTACTTCGCGCGCAAGTCGCCCGCGCGCACCTCCGCGTCGCGCAGGGAAGTGTAGCGAACGTTGAAAGTGTCGAAGACGTAGCGCGTCCATCCTTCGTCCATCGAGGCCGTCCAGCTTTTGTAGAGCGCGAGACGGACGGGACGCTTGAGCGGGCTGGCGATGGGAGAGCCGCCGGGGTCTGTGCCGTGCGGGATAATAACGGGAAGCGAAAGGTCGCGGCGCACATCCTGCTCGTCTCTCACGAGCGTGAGACGCCTCTCGCTTGGCGGTTCGCGGATGGAAGCGACGGGCAGAGCCTGCACGCCCATCTGCATCGGCAGCGTCCAGCCCGCCACATCGTAGGGGCGTTCGGCCTCGCCTCCGGCGGCGCGACGGTCGGGATAGATTTGCTTCTCGAAGAGCGTCTCGATGTTCGTGCGATACGGCTGCGCGAGGAAGATGATGTAACTGCCGAGCGGCATCTCAGGCTGAGTCTGTGGCGCATCGTTGTAGATCGTCCCGCGCGAGGTGAGCGTGGTCAGATGAAGTTCACGGTCGAGACGATAGACCTCGACGCCCTGTTCGACGAGCGCGCCGATCATCTTCGAGACGTTCTCGTCACGGCCCTGTCCGGCGGGAATGACGTATGCGATTGGCTCGTCCGCTCCGGCATTCGTCGTCGCGCCCTTCGCTTCACTTGCCGCGCGCCTGCCGAGTTCGTAAAAGTTGCGCACGTAGCGTTCACGATACTTCGCGGCCATCGAGAGGATAGAGCGCGAGGCGCTCATCTCCATGCGCATGATGTCGCGCGCGTGCCACTCGCCGCCGGGCCACGGGTCTGGAAAATTCGTCGCGGGCAGGACGGCGGAAGGCAAGCCCCGCGTCGAAGCTCTGGCGAGTTGTTCGCGCGTCACGTTGGCGGGCGTCATCAATCTGGCGCTCGCGGCTTCGGTGAGGATGCCGACGGAGTTATGGAAGTAGGGCGCGGTGCGAAATCCGCCGTGCCACCACGTATCGTAAACGCCGTTGGTGAGGATGCCCTGTTGCCCTTCGGCCTGCAAATCGGCGGCGATCTTGTGTCCGAGCAGTCCCACTTCGCGCAGCAGCAGCGGCGCGATGTGCGGGTTCGGCGGGTCGTAGAAGGGCGGGACGAAAAAGCGCGAGCCGTTCTGCCCTTGCTGATGCACGTCGTAGACGATTTCGGGGAACCACTCTTTCCACAGAAGACGCGTGACGGCCCGCGTCTCTTTGAGGTTGAGCATGAACCAGTCGCGGTTGTCGTCGTGTCCGGCGTAATGATGGTAAAGCTCCGGCGGGTCTGTGCCCTCGTAGGGCGTGCCGAGAGTTTTGCGATACCAGTCGGCGACGATGTCCACGCCGTCCGGGTTGGGCGAGGGGATGAGCAGCAGAATCGTGTTGCGCAGAATCTCAAGCGTCTCGGCGTCGCGTGCCGACGCGAGTTCATACGCAAGCTGCATGGACATCTGCGAGGCGACAATCTCGGTCGAGTGGATTGAGCACGAGATGGCGACAACGACTTTACCGGATGCCGCGAGCGCCTTGCCGTCATTCACATCAACGTCGGTGGACTTAAGCCGCGGGTCGGCGAGGCGTCGTTGCGCCTCTTTGTATTTCGGCAGTTCGCGTATATTCTCAGGCGCGCTGATGAAGGCGACGATGAGCGGGCGGTTCAAAGTCGTTTCGCCGATGCGTTGCACGAGCACGCGGTCGCTGGCGCGGTCGAGACGCGCGAAGTAGTCTGTGATCTGCGTCCAGTCCGCGATCTTGCGGTCGTCGCCGGGGCGGAAGCCGAGGACATCGTGCGGCGACGGCACATCGCGAAAGTACCCGTTAGCCCTTGCGACCGGCGCGGGCGGGAGGTTGGGCAGTCGCCGGCGTTGCGCGTGCGCTTCGTTCGACAATAAACCGCACAGCGCGAGCGTCGGGACGAGGAGAGAAAAAGCGGAGCGAAGGAATTTAGGATGCATTCTGAGACTGTCTCTCAAGAGATTGAAACGGACGATCAGGTTGCGGGAGCGTTGAGCGCAGAGTCTAGCACATCCGCCGTGAGGAGACTCGCGGGAAAGCTCTGGCTGTGGTGGTCTCTCATCGCCGCGGGGCTGCTGCTGCTCATCTTCGGCCCGCCCTCAATTCTCGTCGCAGACCTCGCGCGACGCCCCGAACTCGTCTACCCGTGGGCGCTCTTCGGCGCACGCAACTGGCTGCGCCTGAGCGGTGTGCATGTGCGCGTGCGCGGTCTGGAACATCTCGACCCGAAACAGTCTTACGTCTTCGTCGCCAATCATCGTTCATTTCTCGACACGGCGACGCTCTTTTTTCACCTGCGACGACGCATCGGCATCCTCGCCAAAAAAGAGCTTTTGAAAGTGCCGATCCTCGGCTACGGCATGGGCCACGTCAACATCATGGCGATTGACCGCTCGAACCGCACGCGCGCCATCCAGACGATGAAGGAGGCGACCGACCGTCTCCGGCGCGGGGTCTCCATGGGTGTCTTCGCCGAAGGCACGCGCTCAGGCCCCGGCGGGCTTCTGCCGTTCAAGAAGGGCGCTTTCTACATGGCGATTGAAGCGGGTGTGCCCGTCGTCCCGGTGGCCATCAAAAACACCGATAAGCTGATGGGCAAGGGAACGGGAGTCGCACGTCCCGGCAGCATCGAGATGGTCGTGTTGCCGCCAATCGCGACAGCAGGGTTGTCAACGGATGAGGATGTCAAACGTCTCGCCGAACAAACGAGAGCCTCTGTCGCCGCAGAACTCGGCATAAGTGACGAAGGCGACGAATCTCCATAGACGACAGTGCGAAGAAAGACCTGCGAGGTAAAATTTAAGAGGCGACGCCGGATTACTCCGAGCGTCGCCTCTTAAATTTTTTGACTTCATTACGGTTCAAGGCTTGGGCGTGATCGGAGGCTTGGGCGTCGTAGGAGGCGTCGGCTTGGTTGCGGGCACCTTGTCTTTCTCGTCAATCACGCCCGGCTCGCCTTCCTCGATGATGCGGCCCTTGCCCTTCAGTTCCGCGAAATCCGTGTAGCGGACTTTGAGCCGGACGTGCGTGGTCTGGCCGTTCTTGAAGACGAGGTCATCGTCGGCATAGGCGTATGTCGGAAACCAGTAGCGCCCGTTGACCTGCTCGCGATACGTCTCGAAGGTCGGGAAACGCTGGTCGAACTCCGGCACGCCCTTGCCCTTCGCCTTGACGATCTGAAAGTCGCGGTCGTCAACCCAGACACGCCCCTGAAAGTAACGCTCCGGGGACTTAGACTTCTTGAGCGAAGATAACGCTTTCTGGTCGGTGAGAATTTTCGGCGTCACGTCGAAGACGTAAGTGTCCAACTCGTCAATGTGCTCTGTGCCGACATACGTGAAACTGTACTGGTTAATCTTCGCGGCTTCGAGGGCGAAAGCCTGCACGCCGCCGAGGTCTTCGAGGTCTTCGTTCGTGACGGAAATCTCCGTGATCGTCGGAATCGGGAAGAGCAGAATCTTCTCGAAGCGAGTGCCCGCATCGTCGAAGACGAAGCGCGAGACGCGATGATATTCGCCCGTCACCTGCCCGCCGAGCGTCGCGACGGTCTGGAGCGTCGCATCGCGCTTGAACTCGTAGTTGTTGAGCGCGCGGCGAAACTCCGTCTCTTTGGCGGCCATCGTGCGAATGATGTGGTCTGTATCAACGGGCGCGCCCGAACGATTGACGGTCGACGGCGCGGCGGTCGGCTGCGAATTCTGCGCAAGGGCCGGCGATAAAGCCAGTGCCGTGAACACAGCCGCCAGCAACGTGTAATAGATTCGTTTCATAATTCAAAATTGCCTGAAAAGGAAAATTAAGTAGTCGCCTGCACGAGAAGCGCGGACGGGTCGCTTTCGAGTACCTCTTTCAGATGCGCACGGGGCGGCGCGTGTTGCCAGCGCGGGCGACTCCGCAGGCCTTAGGCCGGTGACATGTCTGCAACGACATCTAGCCGACCTCCAACAACACTTAGCCGACGAATTCGACCTGCACGCGATTCGGGATGATGCCGCGCTCTGCGCCCTCGTCGAGCAGTCGCTGGACGGCCACGCGCCCGCGCTCCGTGTAATCAAGCGTCAGGTTGTTGACCCACATCGCGACGAAGCGGTCGGCCAACTCGGTGTCCATGTCCCGCGCGAATTGCATCGCGTATTCGAGTGCGTCCGCGCGGTGTTCGAGCGAGTAGCGAATCGAGTCGTGGAGACACTGCGAAACACGCGCGATGACCTCAGCGCCGAGTTCGCGACGAATCACGTTGCCGCCCATCGGCAGCGGCAACCCCGTCCACTCGTGCCACCATTCGCCCAAGTCCACGATTTTCTGCAAGCCGAGATTTTGATAGAAAAGCTGTCCCTCGTGAATCAACAACCCGGCGTCGGCGTCTCCGTCCTGCACGGCCTTGATGATCTGGTCGAAGGGCACGACGACGTACTCGAAGTTCGGACACATGATGCGCGCGGCGAGAAAGGCGCTCGTCATCGTGCCGGGCACGGCGATTTTCAGGCGCGGCAAATCTTCCAGCTTGTACGGCTCGCGCGAGACGATGATCGGGCCGTAGTTGTCGCCGATGCTCGCCCCGTGCGGCAGCAGCACGTACTTGTCCGAGACGTAGGCATACGCATGAAAGCTGATGGCCGTCACGTCGAAGACTCCGCGCGTCGCCTTCTCGTTGAGGGTCTGGATGTCTTCAAGCACGTGCTCGAATCTCAATTCGCCCGTGTCGAGCTTGTTGGTCGCGAGAGCATAAAACATAAACGCGTCGTCGGAGTCCGGCGAGTGCGCGACGGTGATGGTGCGTGTTTCAATGGCTGTGGACATGATGGTGATGTTGACCTTCGTCTACTTGGAAACTTTTCGTCGTTGATGGCGCGGCATCGTAGTGATCAAGGCCCGAAGCACGTTATTAACGGACTCTGGCGTCGTGAAAACCTCGGCGATGTCTGAGTCGAGGACGACAACTGCCTGACTTTGATTCGCCCGTTCAGCGAAGCGATTAGGTTTCGATTTGCCATAGTCAAATCTATACTCCCGTTGCATCTCATCGGATGATTGGCTTTTAGTCGCCTGCGTTTTTCTCATACTCTTGACGTTCTTTTCTGGTTAAATTTCGTGCGCTGAAAATGCGAACTGTGTCTGTGTCGCGTTCCGTGAAACAGACTAACAATAGACGCTTGAGAATTGAGTGCCCGATGATGATCTCCCGACATTCTTCGGCGGAGTGCCATTCATCATCAAAAATGCGCGCGAGCGGATCGCTGAAAATCGTGCTTGCTTCATCAAAAGTGACTTCATGCTTTTTGAGATTTGCCGCTGCTTTCGCCTTATCCCATTCAAACTTCATGCACCGTCCCATTCGCTTGGATTATGAATTCTCTAATGCTTTATCAAGTGCTTGGCGGAGCTGAGGCAGGATTTCATCCCGTGCCTTTTCGTAAGCGCCATATATGATCGAATCTGGTTGGTCGTCGTCGTATTGGTTTGCATCGCTGACAGCAACAACCAGCTTATACAAAGAATCTGTTGAATCACTTTCCCGGAAATCAAGTTGTACTGTTACGATACCGGCATCATCACTATGAATTTTTCTGCCTTTTACATCCATTTCTACTCACTCAATTAATCAAACAACTATTGTCTCTCGAATGACCGGATTATAGAGTGTGTCGCGCTCGACCGGCTCGAAGCCCGCGTCTTCGATGAGCGTGATGATGTCCTGTTTCGACATCTTCACTTCATTGTTCGCTTCGACCGAGTAGCTTTCCGTCAATTCGCCGCCTTCCGTGATCGTGCCGTCAACGTCGTTCGCGCCGTAATGGAGCGCGACCTGTGCGAGTTGCTTGCCGAGCATCACCCAGTAGGCCTTGATGTGCGGGAAGTTGTCGAGCATCAGGCGCGAGACGGCGATGGTCTTCAGAGAGTCAATGCCGGACGGCCCCGGCAGGTGCGCGAGTTGTGTGCCCGGCGGGTAGAAGGCGAGCGGGATGAAACATTGAAAGCCGCCTGACTTATCCTGCTGCTCGCGTAGTTGAACGAAGTGGTCAACGCGGTCTTCGATTGATTCGATGTGGCCGTAGAGCATCGTCGCGTTGGTCTTCAATCCGGCGGCGTGCGCCTTACCGGAAAGCTCTATCCAACGCTCGCCGCCCGTCTTGTGCGTGCAGATCATGGAGCGCGTCGGCTCGCGAAAAATCTCCGCGCCGCCGCCGGGACACGAATCCATCCCGGCCTCCATCAGTTGCCGGATGACCGCTTCGTCTTCCATCTTGTAGAAGCGCGCCATGTGATCGAGTTCGACCATCGTGAACGCCTTCAGGTGCAGGCGCGGATACTCGCGTTTCAGGGACGAAAGCAAATCCGTGTAATAGCTGAACGGTAGTTTCGTGTTGAGGCCGCCGACGATGTGTAACTCGGTCGCGCCCTCGCGCACGGCTTCGCCCGCGATGCGAAGCGAATCGTTGATGTTGTGCGTGTAGGCGTCCGGCTGCCGGGGCGTGCGATAGAAGCCGCAGAATTTGCAGTCGGCATAACAGACGTTGGTGTAGTTGAAATGACGGTTGACGTTGTAGTACGTCGTCCGCCCGTGCATGCGCCGACGAACGGTATCGGCCAGCCGTGCGAGCGCGGGCAGATCGTCGGTCTCGTAAAGGGCCACGCCTTCGTCGAAAGAGAGCCGTTCGCCGCGCTCGACTTTCGGTGCGATGTCGTTGAGTTTTGCGTCGTGTGAAAATTTCATAAGTCCGAATACGTGTCTTAAAAGTTCAAGTTGAAATCCGCGCTATGCCTTCGCGCCGAAGAAGACCGCCGCGCCGAACGTCGCGAGGAGAATCACGCTGACGAAGGCATTGGTCGTAAAAAAAGCCGCGTTCAATCTCGACAGATCGTCGGCGCGCACGAGCGAGTGTTGATAGACGAGCAGCGCGCCGGTCGCGACGACACCGGCAAGCGCCGGAGCGCCGAGCGAAGTCTGTAAGTATAACCCAACGAGCGCGGCGAATGCCCCCGCGTGCAGCAGTCTGGAGACCCACAAAGCGCGCCCGACGCCGAGTCGCGCAGGAATCGAACGCAGGCCCGTCGCGCGGTCGAATTCGTCATCCTGACAGGCGTAGAGCACGTCGAACCCGGCAGTCCAGAGCAGCACGACGAGCGAGAGCAGGAGCGGCACGGGGCTATCGAGCGCGCCGCGGACGGCGATCCACGCGCCCGTCGGTGCGATGCACAGGCACCATCCGAGGACGATGTGCGAGAGCGACGTGAAACGCTTCGTGTAGGAGTAGAGCAGGACGCTCGCGAGCGCGACGGGCGCGAGCAGGAGCGTCAATCTGTTGAGCATCGCCGCCGCGAGAAAAAAGAGCGCGGCGGAGGCGAGCGTGAACGTCCACGCGAACGAGACGGAGAGCGTGCCCGCCGGAATCGCGCGCGTGCGCGTGCGCGGGTTCGCCGCGTCATACTCGCGGTCGGCGATGCAGTTAAAAGCCATCGCTGCCGAAC
>JBAVPI010000142.1:0-3988 GCA_049692915.1 Pyrinomonadaceae bacterium | reverse complement strand
CCCCCGCCGTACGTTTGCACGGGCGGACGTGGCCTGTCCGCCGGCAACTCCAGCACCGAGGGTGCTCCCTCCAACTGTCCGCGCCAGTATTCCAACTGCCTCTCGTACACCTCGCCTTGCAGCCACTCTCTCTGCCACGCAGCATAGTCCGCATACTGGACGGGCAACTCTTCCAACTCCGGCTCAGTGCCCGCGGCATAAGCCGTGTAGAGTGCGGCCACTTCGCGCACGAGCACGCCCATTGACCATGCGTCCGAGACGATGTGATGCATGACGAGTAAGGCGATGTGCTCCTGCTCGCCCAACTGTACAAGGTCGGCGCGCAGCACAGGGCCTTGGACGAGGTCGAAAGGCCGGCGGGCACGCTCTTCGATGAGGAGAGAGCAGCGTCGGTCGCGCTCTGCGGGCGGCAAGTGGCGGAGGTCTGTGAGCGGCAGCGGGAGAGGGTGTGGGGGATGAATGAGCTGCGTGGGTGCAGCCGCATCGAAGCGGAAGGTGGTACGCAGGGACTCGTGGCGAGAGAGGAGGTGATCGAGGCTGCGATGGAGAGCAGAGGCGTCGAGGCGTCCGCGGAGGCGAAAGGCGATGGGGACGTTGTAGGCGTTGCTGTGAGGCTCAAGCAGGGAGAGAAACCAGAGTCTCTGTTGTGAATATGAGAGCGGTAAGGCGTCGTCTCTGGATGCTCGCGTGAGAGGTGGTAAGAGGTCATCCTGATCTTCGCGGATGAGGGCTTCGATCTCTTTGGCGAGAGCCGCGACGGTCGGATTATTAAACAGGCTTCTCAAGGGCAAATTGACGTGGAAGGTGTCGCACGCGCGGGAAGTAACTTGCTTGGCGAGCAGCGAGTGGCCGCCCAACTCGAAGAAGTCGTCGTCAACGCCGATGTGCTCCACTTCGAGCACCTTCGCCCAAATCCCGGACAGAATTTCTTCCGTCGGATTACGCGGGGCGGCGAACGCTTCATCAAGGTTTGGCCGCTCCTGATCAGGCGCGGGTAGGGCCTGACGATCCACCTTACCGCTCGACGTGACGGGCAGTTCGTCCAGCGTGACGAAGGCCGAGGGCAGCATGTATTCGGGCAGCCTCTCTTTGAGAAAATCACGCAGCTCGCCGATGCTTGGGGCAGCGCCCGGCTCGATCACCATGTAAGCCACGATCTTCTTGTCGTCGGGCGTGTCCTCGCGGACGATGACGGCGCTCTCGATTACTTCGGGGTGCAGATCCAAAGCCTCCTTGATCTCGCCCAGTTCGATGCGGAAGCCCCTGATCTTGACCTGATGGTCTATGCGACCGAGGAACTCGATGGAGCCGTTGGGCCTGTAACGCGCAAGGTCGCCGGTCTTATACAGTCTCGCGCCCGCCTCTGTGCCGAACGGATTCGGGATAAACCTTTCTGCCGTCAACCCGCGCCGCGCCAGATATCCCCGCGCCAGACCTGCCCCGCCGATGTGTATCTCTCCCCTGACGCCAACCGGCACGGGGTTCAGGTGTTCGTCCAGCAGGTAGGTCGCTACGTTACTGATGGGCCGTCCTATGTCGGGCTTGCGCCCGTCGTTGCGGCATTCGGCGACCGTGGCCCAGACGGTCGTCTCCGTCGGCCCGTAAGCGTTAAAGAAGCGGCGACCCTCGCCCCACTGCGCGACGAGGTCGGAAGAGCATGCTTCGCCTGCGACGATGATCGTGCGCAGGTCGGGGAACTCCTCTCCGGGCAGCATGGCGAGCGACGACGGCGGCAACGTGACGTTCGTAATCTCATAGCTTTGCAGCAGGCGGGCCAAATCCGGCCCCGGCACAAGCTCATCCCGCTTCGCAAGGTGGAGCGTCGCCCCCACCAGCAGCGCCATCACGATCTCGAAGAACGAGGCGTCGAAACTCAAAGAGGCGAACTGAAGCACGCGGTTGTCCGGCCCTAAATCAAAGGCTCTGATCTGTGCGGCTATCAGGTTACAGCCTCCGCGGTGCCTGAGCATGACGCCTTTTGGTTTCCCGGTTGAGCCGGAGGTGTAGATGATGTAAGCGAGATTCTCCGGGCCGATGCCGCTCGACACATTTCCCGCATCCTGCTCCTCAATCTCCTTCCGACGCTCGTCCAGACAGAGCACCTCCGCCCCGCTGCTCTCGCCGGCAGGCGACTCTGAAGACAGCCCCGCCGCCAGTGCTTTCATCGTCAGCACGAGGCGGCAGCCCGCGTCTTCCACCATGTAGCGCAGTCGCTGAGGCGGGTAGTTAGGATCGAGCGGCAAGTAAGCGCCGCCTGCCTTGAGCGTGGCGAGCAACGCTACGACGAGTTCGTGCGACCGCTCCAGACAGAGGCCGACGATGAACTCCGGGCCGACACCTCGCGTGCGCAGGAAATGAGCGAGTTGATTGGCGCGCGCGTTAAGTTCGGCGTAGCTCAACGCCCGCCCTTCATAGACGAGCGCGGTGGCCTCCGGCGTCCTCTCGACACGGTCTTCAAACAGTTCGTGGATGCAAGAGTCTTGAGCATAATCCGCCTTCGTCTCGTTCCACTCTGTCGTCAACTGTCGGAGTTCACTCTGCGTCAGCAGCGGCAGATTCTTTGTTCGCCTGTCCGGGTTAGAGATGGCGGCTTCCAGCAGCGTCGTGAAGTGCCCGACCAGCCGCTCGATGGTTTCAGCGTCGAACAGATCGCTGTTGTACTCGATGCTACCGTTGAGCACATCGCCCGCTTCCGACAACTCGACTGTTAAGTCAACCTTCGCCGTTCCGGTGTCGAACTCCATCCTCTCTAACGAGAGGCCGGGCAGTTGTAACTTCGTCGTCCCGGCATTTTGCAGAACGAACACCACTTGAAAGAACGGCGGGTAGCTCGGGTCGCGCTGCGGTTGCAACTCTTCCACCAGCTTCCCGAACGGCATGTCCTGATGCGTGTACGCTCCCAGACATACTTCCCTCACCTTTCCCAAGACCTCTCGGAACGTTGCCTCCCCCTCCAGCTTCGTCCGCAGCACCAGCGTGTTGGCGAAGAAGCCGACCAGCCCTTCCACTTCCTCTCGACTCCGATTCGCAATCGGCGTTCCCACCACGATGTCACCCTGCCCAGTGTACCGCCGGAGCAGCACCTTGAAGCCCGCCAGCAACACCATGAACAGCGTTGCACCTTCACTCCGGCTCAACGCCCTCAGCCTTGCCGCCACCTCCCCGCTCAGCGTGAATCGGTGGACGCCTCCGCCGTACGTTTGCACGGGCGGACGCACCCTGTCCGCCGGTAACTCCAGCACCGCCGGACTGTCTGCCAACTGCCTGCGCCAGTACTCCAACTGCCTCTCGTACACTTCGCCTTGCAGCCACTCTCTCTGCCACGCCGCATAGTCCGCATACTGGACGGGCAACTCTTCCAACTCCGGCTCAGTGCCCGCGGCGTAAGCCGTATAGAGCGCGGCCACTTCGCGCACGAGCACGCCCATTGACCATGCGTCCGAGACAATGTGGTGCATGACGAGTAGGGCGATGTGCTCCTGCTCGCCCAGCCGCAGGAGGTCGGCGCGCAGGACAGGGCCTTGAATGAGGTCGAAAGGCCGGCGGGCACGCTCCTCGATGAGGAGAGAGCAGCGTCGGTCGCGCTCTGCGGGCGGCAAGTGGCGCAGGTCTGTGAGGGGAAGGGGGAGAGGGTGTGGGGGATGGATGACCTGAGTGGGTGCAGCCGCATCGAAGCGGAAGGTGGTGCGCAGGGACTCGTGGCGAGAGAGGAGGTGGTCGAGGCTGCGATGGAGGGCAGAGGCGTCGAGGCGTCCGCGGAGGCGAAAGGCGATGGGGACGTTGTAGGCGACGCTCTCAGGTTCCAGTTGAGTCAACAACCAGAGCCGCTCTTGCGCGTGTGAGAGCGGGGCGTGATCGCGGTTGGAGATGCGGGGTATGAGGTTGCTCCGGGAGACGGTTTTTAAGCCGCTCCGCAGCCTCTTCTCAAGCATCTCTCTCTGTGCTGGTGAGAGTTTCGATTGATGACCGGAAAAAGTGTTTTCAACCA
>JBAVPI010000141.1:0-4094 GCA_049692915.1 Pyrinomonadaceae bacterium | reverse complement strand
GGCGGCGGCTTCGGGTCGTTCTTCTGCGCGTCGAACGCGAGCGTGCTGGCCGCGAGCACGCAGCATGTCATCGCCGTCGCCAAAATTTTCAGTAGAGCTTTCATCGTTTCGGTGTGCCTCCTCATGTTCGTTTTAAATCCGCGCATGGGAGGGAGAAGAGAGACGCGCGTCTGTCTCGCTTCGTTTCGTGGCAATATGAATGCCACGTATCTGCACGCCGCCTTTCAAGCTTTTGCACCGTAGATCATTCAGTTAGAGACGCGCGCGCACCGTATCGGACAATTTTCGCACGGTATCGTATAGCATCCGTCGGGCATCGCGAGTCGTGCGAAACGTCAACGTCTTATGACGATTCTCGTGCTGCTCACGTTGCCACTGGCGTCGAAAGCCCGCAGAGAAATCGTGTGCTCGCCCGCTCCGCTGACGGGCAAATCGAGGGCGAAAGTTTCACGCGGGCTATCGGCGATCCCGTCTTCGGGAAAGACGGCCTGCCACTCGCCGCTGTCCACGCTGGCGTCGGCGCGCTTGACCATCCCGCTGCCGTCTTCGACGACGAAACGCACGCGCGCGTGTCCGTCAGTGCCGACTGCCGCGCTGCCCTCCACGGCGCGCACGACGGGCGGCGTGTTGTCCACGTCCACCGGCTCGCTGACGCGCTCGCCCGTGAGCGCTTGACCGGCGGCATTGTCGGGCGCGTCCTAGACGGTGATCTTGAAGACGTAGTGCCCGTCGCCGAGGGTTGCGCCGTCAATCGAGTAAAAATTTTCGCGCAGATCATTCTTGATAAGGTGGAATGCGCTTTCGCTCGCCGAGCGATAATAGACAGCGTATTCGAGGCTGTCGCCGTTGCGGTCTTCGGCCTGCCATTGCAGCGAGACCGCGCCGCGCTGGAAAGTTCTGCGCGGCGGAATCACGACAGGCGCACCGAAGATGGACGGGTCGAGTCCGGCGGCCTCAAGGTTCGGGTCAACCTGAATCTGCATCGCGGGCTGCAAAGCGACGCCGACGGGCAGCACCTGTATGTTCGTCAACTCCGGCGCGACGTTGCGCGGCAGATAGGCGAGACTCACATCCTCGATGCGCGCCGCACCGTTGGCGGGGGCATCGGCGTTGGAACGCAGGGTCGCACGCCACTGGATGAAACGCGCGCGGGGGCTGCTGATGGGCGTGCCCGCGGCGTCGCGATAGGGAGCGCTCCAATCGCTCCAAGTGATGTCGGGGCGTTCGGTGTTTCCGGCGCGCGTCTGCAACTCGACCTGCCCGCGCCCGCGCCACCAGACGCGTCCCCACGAAGCGACGAAGCGCGCGTCGCGCACGGGCGATTCATAAGTCCCCTCGCCGTTCAATTCGTTCGTGAAGCGAAAGAGCTTTCCCTGATTGCTTGAAGCCGCGAAGACCTCCGTGCCGCGCACGAGCAGCGAAGAGATTTGATCCTCGCTCGACTGCATGAGCAAGGTGTCGCGCCCGTCGTCCGTCACGGAGTAGATGCGTCCCTTGTCGCTCGTGCCGATGAGAACGCTTCCGCCCTGCGGCGCGGTCGCGACCGAGAAGGCCGTCACCGTCGGCGAACTCCAGAGCACGTCCGTCCCGCCGTCGGGCATGATGCGAAAGACGGCGCTGCGTGCGGTCTGTAGATCGTTGCGGCTGCGCGTCGTGGGTGTTTGCCCGCTGCCGAACGCCTGCGTCGCATTACCGCTCTCGTCAACGGAGGTGATGGTCACGGAGACGTTTCCGCCCGCCGTGCCGCCGCTCGCTCCTTGCGACTGCGCGGGCGTCGAGGTCGTGCGCTGCCCCGTCGCCGCGTCGCTTAAGGCGAGCGCGTAGATCGAGCCGTCGGCGGCGGGCGCGAGCGCGTGAATTTCGCGCAGGGGCGAGTCGAAGAGCGCGAAGGCTTTGCCCTCCGGCGAGACGCGCAGGACGAGTCCGCCGGGGTCTGTCCCCGCGATGAGGTTTCCCTGCCGGTCAACGGCGAGCGAGATGACGTGCGTCTCGTTGATGTCTATCAGCAGCGAGGCTTCCGGCTTCGCGTTCGCCGCCGTCACTCGATAGAGCTTGCCCGTGTCGCCCGTGCCGACCGCGAGCGCGTCGTCCTTCATCACGGCGAGCGACCAGATGTATTTGTCCGGCGGATCGAAATAGATATCGGCTTTGCCGTCCGCGCCGATGCGATAGACCTTGCCGTCCGGCGAAGTGCCCGCGTAGAGCGCGCCGTCGCGCCCGATGACGAGGGCCGTCACGTCCAACTCCGCCGCGTCATAGAGAAGCGCGCCGTGCCCGTCCGCGCCGACGCGATAGATGCGCCCGTCGTGGCCCGTGCCGAGATAGACCGTGCCGCTCGCGTCAATCGTGCTCGACCAGACGTAAGCCTGCTCGGTGTCGTAGAGTTTGGCGAAGCGCGGCGCGAGCATCAGCGCGCCTGTGTCTGTGACGGAGACGCCGCGCGCTTCGCCGTTCAACAGTTCGGCGCGCGAACCGATCTCCCACACGATTGGCCCGCCTGCGCTCGCGGGCGGCGCGGCGATCAACAGCAGGACGAAAAGGGAGACGAAGAGCAGTGCGGCGGGAAGCGTCAGGATTCTTTTTGTCATTAATTCGATATGTAACCGATAAGTAACGATTTTTCAGGATGCGCGTTGCGCGTGCGACCGTCTCGGCGCACGCTTCGACTGTCTCCGCGCACGCTTTAAGTTGTGCTGCCGTGGGCGGCACGTCGCACATCAATGATGGATGATAAATTCGAGATGCGCAAACATAAAAGTTCGCGCCGTCGCGAAGCGCGTTACCACATCAATACTGCGCCCGCTCGCTACGCCTGTGTGATGCGTCGCTACGCCATAAGCACCCACGACAACGTTCCTGCCATGCCATGCAACGTCATACGCAGGCGTCAACATGCCATTGTGTGACATCACAATGCCATTGTGTTCCATCGCAATGCCATTGTGTTCCATCGCGATGGCGTTGTGTGATATCACAATGCCATTGTGTGACATCGCAATGGCGATGTGTTGCATCGCAATGCCATTGTCGCGGGTCGCTACGCCATTGTGATGCGTGTGTTAACCGTTGTGATGCGTGTCAATGCCATTGTCAGGCGCATCAACAGCCGTCTAAGACGCCGTGACGGGCCTGTTTGTCGGTGCATTTCAACATTGGGGCGTCGCGGAAGCATCCGTTCGCACGTTGCGGCTCAAGTTCCGACGTACCGCGCATAAAGCGTGCGCGCGGTGGTCGCGTCGTCCGTCCCGCGCACGATGGCCCGCGCGTCCTCGAAGACCGTCAGTTCATACTCGCCCGCCCTCAGCCGCAGCAAATACCTGTTGACTTTAACCTCGCCCGCGACCTTGAGCCTGTCGGCCAGCGCCTCTAAATCAACGCGCACCGCACGGCGCGGACTGACCTGCACGGCGTTGCGCCCGCAGAGCACCGTCGCCAGATCGCCCGCTTCGGCTTCGAGCGTTTCGTAGCGACCGAGCGCGCACGTCGGGCAATCCGGCGTCGGCTCCGTCAGGCGAAGCGGTCGCCACTCGTTGCGCCACACGTCAAATCCCATGAGCGAGTGGTGGAGGCTCGCGGTGTCTCCGACGAGGAGATTTAGAGCCTCGCTGACCTGCACCGCCGCGACGATTGAAATGATCGGCATGATGACGCCCGCCGTCTCGCACGTCGGGGCAGAGGCCGCCGCAGGGGTTTCCGGGAAGACGCAACGCAGGCACGGCGTCACGTGCGGCATGATGGTCAACGTCACGCCGTAAGAGCCGACCGCCGCGCCGTAAATCCAGTTGACGTTGTGCTTGACACACGCATCGTTGAGCAGAAAGCGAGTGGCGAAATTGTCAGTCCCGTCGAGCACCACGTCGCAGTCTTCGATGAGCCGTTCGACATTTGAATTATTCACGTCCGCGACTTCGACTTCACACACGACCTCGCTGTTAATCTCCGACAGGCGGCGACGTGCGGCGACGGCCTTCGGCACGCGCTCGCGTGCGTCCGCCTCGGTGAACAAAGTCTGCCGTTGAAGGTTCGACTCTTCCACGAAGTCCCGATCAACGATGCGCAGACGGCCCACGCCCGCACGCGCCAGCGCCTCGGCC
>JBAVPI010000140.1:0-5078 GCA_049692915.1 Pyrinomonadaceae bacterium | reverse complement strand
TCAAGCCTCGAACGCTTCCTTCGATGCACTCACCTTCGAGGTCTGGGGTGCGCTGCTGTCCGGTGCTCGCCTCTCCGGAGTCTCAACGGATGTGGTGCTCTCTCCCGTACGCTACGCGAGATGGATCAGCGAGGCGGGTGTGACGGCGTTGTTTCTCACGACAGCTCTCTTCAACGAGGTGGCACGCAGTGCGCCGTGGGCTTTTACGGGAGTAGAAGCGGTGCTCTTCGGAGGGCAGGCGGCGGACGCTGTGTGCGTGCGATTGATGGTGGAGGAGAGGGAGAGGAGCGGGTGGCCGAAGCGGTTATTGCACGTTTACGGGCCGACGGAGAGCACGACGTTCGCGACATGGCAGGAAGTGGAGGAAGTAAGAGCTGAAGCGCGGAGTGTGGCTATCGGACGGGCTATCGGGAACACGCGAGTGTACGTGATGGACGGGGTGGGGAGGATGGTGGGAGTGGGAGTGGTGGGAGAGTTATACATCAGGGGAGAGGGGTTGGCGCAAGGGTACGTAGGGAGAGCGGAGCAGACGGCGGAGCGGTTCGTGCCTGACGCGGTGAGCGGTTTATGGGAAGAGGCTGGAGAGAGTGGAGGAGAGGCGGGAGAGGCTGGAGGACGGTTGTACCGGACAGGCGATCTGGTGAGGTGGAATGGTAAGGGAGAGTTGGAATATGTAGGACGGATGGACGATCAGGTCAAGGTGCGTGGCTACCGCATTGAGCCGGGAGAGATAGCGGCGGCACTGCGAGAGCATGAGGCGGTGAAACATGCGGTGGTGGTGGCGGTCGAGGATGAGAGGGGAGAGGGGAAGCGGTTGGTGGGATATGTAGTGTGGGGAGGAGAGGAAGGCAAAGGGGGCAGAGAGTTGAGAGAGTACATGAAGGAGCGGTTGCCGGAGTACATGGTGCCGTCGGTAATAGCAGTGCTTGATGAGTTGCCGCTCAACGAGAACGGCAAGGTTGACCGCAGGCGATTGCCTGCGCCGGAGAGCGTCGTAGGGGAGGGGAACAGTCTGACGCATGGCCCGGCTACGCCTGTGCAGCAGGCGCTTTATGAGATTTGGTCGGACGTGCTCAAGGTCGGACGGATCGGCGTCGAGGATAGCTTCTTCGATCTCGGCGGGCACTCGCTCATGGCGACGCAGATCGTCTCTCGCATCAATCAGGTATTTCAGGTTGGGCTGCCGGTGCGTAGTCTCTTCGAGACGCCGACCATCGCCGAACTGTCAGCCGTCATCGAGGGGTTATGGGCCGAAGGTCGCGGTGCAAGCGCGCCGGAGATCAGGCCGGTGGCGCGCGACCGCGAATTGCCGCTCTCGTTCCCGCAGCAGAGGTTCTGGTTTATGGATCGGCTGGTGCGCGGCAGTGCGACGCATCATGTACCGGCGGGCGTCGGCTTCGACGGGCGACTGAGCGTTGCGGCGCTGGCTCAGAGTTTCAGCGAGATCGTCAGGCGGCACGAGGTTTTACGCACCAACATTCGTCTCGGACGCGAACAGGCCGTGCAGGTCGTCCAACCGCATGAGCACTTGAGCCTGCCTGTGGTTGACCTGTCGGGTTTGAGCGCAGAGGCGCGCGCTGCTGTTGCCCTGCGGCTAACGGCCGAGCACTTGAAACGGCCCTTCGATCTCAGCAACGGTTCTTTGCTGCGCCTCGCGCTGCTGCGCTCCGGCGCGGAGCGGAACGAGTTGCTGCTCACCTCGCACCACATCATTACCGACGCGTGGTCAACGGGGCTGCTCGTCCGAGAGTTGGTGGCGCTTTACGAATCGTACCTGAAGGGCGCACCGTCGCCGCTCTTGGAACTCACGATCCAGTACGCCGACTTCGCCGTCTGGCAGCGCGAGTGGCTTCAAGGAGAAATGCTTGCGGAGCAACTCGCTTACTGGGACGCGCAACTCGCCGATGTGCCGCCGACGCTGGAAGTGACGGGCGACAGGGCGCGTGCGTCGGGGCGGACGGCCAGTTACGCCAACCAGTCTTTCTTCGTGCCGCGCGCACTGCGCGAGGGGCTGGCGACGCTCGGTCGTCGCGAAGGCGTCACGACATTCATGATGCTGCTCGCCGCTTATCAGGTTTTGCTCTACCGCTACACGGGGCGCGAGCGCGTCTGTGTCGGCTCGCCCGTCGCCAACCGACACCGGGCCGAGACGGAACATCTGATCGGCTGTTTCATCAACATGCTGGCGCTCTGCACCGACCTCGGCGGCAACCCTAGTTTCCGCGAGGTGCTAAGGCGTGTCCGCGAAGTGACGCTCGGAGCTTACGACCATCAAGACCTCCCCTTCGACATGCTTGTCGGGCGACTCCAGCCCGAACGCAGCTTGGGCCAGTCGCCGATCATTCAGACGACGATCTCTTTCCAGAACACCCCGGCCCACGAACTCAAACTGCCGGGCCTCAGCCTCAGGCCGATACCCGTTGATGCGGGCGCTGCTGAGTACGAGTTGCTGGTGATCGTCAACGGCGGGACGGACGAGTTGGGCGGCGTGTTCGTCTATAACGAAGAGGTGTTCGGGGCGGCGGAGATAGAGCAGCTTTGGAGCCACTTGAAGATGATTCTGGAGCAGGCGGTGGCGCGGCCCGAATGCCTGATCCTCGACCTCGAACTCGACGGCGAGAAGCCGGGACGCCTCGCATCGTCCCTCACGGGCACGCCGCGCAACGTCGCCGCCGAGCAGTTTAACTTCTGACGATCCGATGACGAGAAGGAATCAAGGGTGATGACAAACACCGAGTCTAGAATCCTCGTGCTCGACCGTGAACTGGTCGGGGAGCAGCAGTACTGGACGAACCGCCTGTCACGCGAACCCGGCGTCTCGAACCTACGGCTCGACGGTGAGCGCACCGACGAAGGCACGGGTGCGACGGCGTTAACCGGCATCATCGTTGATGAAAGCGTCGCTGCGCCCTTGCGTAGGCTGACGGGCGGCGGCCCGTTCCTGACTTATACGACACTGATGACGGCCCTTAAAGTTTGCCTGCACAGGTACACGGGCGAGAGCACGGTCGTCGTCGGCAGCCCAGCGCTCAAGAGCGAGGAAGAGGATGATGAGGCCACGCCGCCGAACCTCTTGGCGGTGCTCGATGAAGTGAATTCTGAACTGACCTTCCGTCAACTCCTGTTGAACGTGCGCGGGACGCTTCTCGAAGCCTACGAGCGGCAGCGTTATCCGTTCGGGCGCGTGGCGCGCGACCTTAACCTGAGCGGCGACGCGAACCGCTGCCCGTTCTTCGACATCGTGATGTCGTTCGAGGGGCTGCACACGGCGACGCCCGCCATGAATCAGGACATCGAGATCGTGTGGCGCGAACATCAAGGCGCGCTGTCGGCGACCGTGGCTTACAAAGCGGGACTGTTCCGCACGGAGACGGTCGAGCGGTTCGCGCAACACTTCGTCGAGGCTCTGCGCCACGGCGTCGAGGACGCGGGCCGCAGGGTGCGCGAACTGGAGATCTGCGCCGAACCGGAGAAGCACGGCTTGCTCGTCGAGTGGAACGACACGCAGGCCAAGTTTCCCGGCGACCTGAGCCTCGCGCAGTTGTTCGAGGCTTGCGCCCGCCGCGCGCCGGAAGCCGTGGCGGTTGTCTATCAGGATGCGCAACTGACCTACGGCGAGTTGGACGCGCGTGCCGGACGCCTCGCCGCTCATCTCGGCACGCTTGGCGTCGGGCGCGAGTCCCGCGTCGGGCTTTGCCTTGAGCGTTCGCTGGAGATGATCGTGGGCATCCTCGCCGTGGTGAAGGCCGGTGGCGCTTATGTCCCGCTCGACCCGTCCTATCCGGCGGAGCGGCTGGCGTGGATGATAGAGGACGCGCAACTCGGCGTCGTCTTGACGCGGACAGCCGAGGCCGGAAGCCTGCCCGCGCGCGGGCCACAGTTCGTGCATCTCGACGCCGGGCTGCCGCAAACGGCGAAGGGCCACCGGGCCACTCGGTTTGCCGAGGCGACTTCGAATCAGGTGGTTTACGTCAGCTACACATCCGGCTCGACGGGGCGGCCCAAGGGCGTCGAGGTGACGCATCGGGGCATCGCCCGCCTGCTGTTCGGCGTGGACTACGTGCGGCTCGACGAACAGACGCGCCTGCTTCAAGTATCGCCGCTGACGTTCGACCTCGCCACGTTCGAGATTTGGGGCGCGCTCTTGCACGGCGGTTGCTGCGTGCTGTTGCCGCGCCGCGTGCCGTCGCCCGCTGACCTCGAACACGCCATTCGCCGGCAGGGCGTCAATACGATGTGGCTGACGGCGTCGCTCTTCAATCTCATGATTGACGAAGCCCCTGCGTCACTCGTCGGTCTCGGACAATTGCTCGTCGGGGGCGAGGCGCTTTCGACGAAACACGTCCGGCTCGCCGCCACACACTTGCCGGGCACACAACTCGTCAACGGTTACGGGCCGACGGAAGCGACCACCTTCGCCGCCTGCCACATCATCGCCGCCGCCGGACTCGACGCCTCCTCCTCCGTCCCCATCGGACGGCCCATCGGCAACACGCAACTCTACGTGCTTGGCGGGCATGGCGAGTTGCTGCCGGCGGGCACGAATGGAGAGTTGAACATCGGCGGCCCCGGCGTCGCGCGCGGCTACCTGAACCGCCCAGACCTGACGGCTGAGCGGTTTGTGCCCGATCCGTTCGGCGTAGAGCCGGGCGAGCGCCTCTACCGCACGGGCGACCTCGTGCGCTACGGCCAAGACGGGTTGATCGAATTCCTAGGGCGGCTCGACCATCAGGTCAAGGTGCGCGGCTTCCGCATCGAGTTGGGCGAGATCGAAGCGGCGCTTGGACAATACCCCGGCCTCCAACAAGCCGCGGTTATCGTGCACGAGAGCGAGGCGGGCAAGAAGCGTCTGGTGGCCTACGTCGTGATGGACGACCGCCGCGCGGTGAGTCAGGGACAGTTGCGCGGCTTCCTCGCCGAACGCTGCCCCGACCACATGATTCCGACCGGCTTCATCATGCTCGACGAACTGCCGCTCACGCCGAGCGGAAAGTTGAACCGGCGCGAGTTGCCGTCGCCGGACGCGCGCGAGGCCGCGTCAGCCGACAGCCTCCTGCTGCCGCGCACCTTCGAGGAAG
>JBAVPI010000139.1:0-2441 GCA_049692915.1 Pyrinomonadaceae bacterium | reverse complement strand
CGACGAGGCGACGTGCCGCGGCGAGCACGCGCGTCATCCATTCGCCGACGCGCAAGGGTGCTTCTCGTTCCTGCTTCAATGCTTCGTCCATCAACTCTCCGCCAAAAAATAACGCCGGACGCGGCGGCGGCTCTCGCCGTCTCGCTGCTCCCGCTCGTCTATTTCTTCAACGCGGCGCGCGGCGCGCTCGTGCTTGCGCCCGACGACGGCGTGATCTTCAACGTGCCTCTGCGCGTGACCGCGGCTGAAATAGTCCGCAGTGGATTCTGGCCGCTCTGGAATCCATATCTCTTCGGCGGCATGCCGCTGCACGGCGCGGCGCAGGCCGGACTGCTCTTTCCGCTCAACTGGTTCTTTCTCGCCTTCAATCCGGCGGCGGCGACGAACCTGATGATGCTCTCGACCTATGCGCTTGCCGCGCTCGGCGCTTACCTTTACGCGCGCCGCGCCGGAGCCGACATGATGGGCGCAGTCGTGACAAGCCTCGTCTGGCAGTGGGGCGGTTTCCTCGTCGCGCAGGTCGGTCACACCAACATTCTACACACGGCGGCGCTGTTGCCTTGGCTGCTGTGGGCCGTTGACGGTTACGGCATGAGCAATGGTGCGCGCGGGCGTGGACTCGTGCTGGCCGTCATCGTCGCGCTGCAAACTTTCGCCGGTCATCAACAGACGCTCGCCTACGCGCTCATCCTCGCCGCCGCTTACGCCGTTTCGATGGCGCGTGCGACGAAGAGTGCGCGCCGGTCGTATCTCCGGTCGCTCGCTTTAATCGCCGCCGGGTTGGGACTGGCGGCGGTGCAAATCTTACCGACCGTCGAACTCCTGCGCAACAGCCTGCGCGCCGCGGCCTCTTACGACTTCTTCACGTCGTTCAGTCTGCCGCCGCAATTCCTCTGGACGTTTTTTGCGCCCTACGTCGTGGGCGGGGGCGACGGGGGATTGTTCCGAGTGCCCTACACGGGGCCTGCGTTCTACGGAGAATACATCGCCTACGCGGGCACGGGGACGCTCGCGCTCGCCTCGCTCGCCGCCGTGCTCAGGCGCGACGCGCGCACGAAGTTCTGGGCCGTCGTGGCGCTCGTAGGAGTGGCGCTCGCGCTCGGTCGGTTCTGGCCTTTCGACTTGTACGCGTTGATTTATCACATCCCCGTGCTCAATCTCTTCCGCGTCCCGGCGCGGCATTTGATGGAAGTTGATTTCGCGCTGGCCGTGCTCGCAGGCCGCGGCGTGACCGTCATTGCGCGCGCGCGCAATCGCTCGAAGACGTTGCGATGGGTCGCATGCGTCGGCGCGTGCGTGTTCGCGTTGACGTGCGCAGCGGTCACATGGGGAAGGCCCACGGAGTTTCGACTCGGACGCCAAGCGCCGGTGACATTCCTGCGCGCGCCGGAACTGTTCCTGCCAATCGTCGTCGCGGCCCTGAGCGTATGGGCGCTCTGGGTCTTCGCGCGCCGACTGCGCGGCGGCGCTTACGTCCTCTTGCTCGCCGTTCTCGCGTTGGACTTGGCGCTGTGGGGACAGTCAAGCGGTTGGCGCGTCTCAAGCCCGTTGCGCGACAGCGAATTGTGGCGAGAGCCGCCGAGCGTCAGTGCTTTGCGGGAGCTACGCGGGCACGACCAAACGCCCTACAGAATCCTGACCGTGCCGCAGGAGTTCGACCCGGACAAACCGGATGCGACGGCGCGCTCCTCCGGGGCGGACGCTTTCATCCTCGCGCTTCAACCCGACATCTACATGATGCACGGAGTCGAGAACGCCGCCGGTTACGACGGCTTCGGCCTCAGTCGCTACAGCCGTCTCGCGGGCGACATGAAAGTGTGGGGCGACCTCGCGGAGCCGGAACGAAGTTTGCGCGGCGAAGGGCGTGAGCTTGACCTGCTCAACGTGCGCTACCTGTTGAGTAGGCAACGCATGGCGGCGGGTGCATCCGCGTCTTCCACACAGCAGGCGTCTCCGGTCATGACAGCGACACGGAATTTCGGCGGCCACCTCTTCGCCGAAGAGAATCTGGGCGTGCCCGCCATCAAAAAAGGCGAGCGCCTGACGTTCGACGCGCCGCGCGTGGAGGCCGACCGCTTCGCGCTGTTGACTAATCTGTCGTGGTCGGTTGACGTGCCGGACGGCGCGGTCGTCGGCCATGTGCGGCTGCGCGCGGAGGGCGGGCGGACTTTCGATTTCGAGTTGCGCGCAGGGACGCACACGTCCGAGTGGGCCTACGACCGCGCCGACATACAGCAACGCATCCATCATAAACGCGCGCCCGTGGCGACGAGCTACACCGTCGAAGAGGCGGCGGGCAACTACGAGTCGCACACCTACGTCGCGTCGTTCGCGCTCCCTGAGAGAGCGCTTATCGCTGGCGGCGAGATTGAGGTTGCGGCGACAAGTCAGTGGCCGGAACTCGAACTGAGCGTGCAGCGAGTCTCGCTTGAGAAGGCGGG
>JBAVPI010000138.1:0-9965 GCA_049692915.1 Pyrinomonadaceae bacterium | reverse complement strand
CACTTCACGTTTAATCGTCGGCACGGGTAAGTATCGCAGCTTCGACGAGATGAAAGCGGCGCACGAGGCTTCGGGCGCGGAGATGGTGACTGTGGCCGTGCGACGCGTCCCGCTCGACCGTAGCTCGGAATCGTTCCTCGACCACTTAGACCCGAAGCTCACCATTCTGCCCAACACTGCCGGATGCTACACCGCGCAGGAAGCGGTGCGGACAGCGCGTCTGGCCCGCGAGGCGTTGCAGACCGACCTCATCAAACTCGAAGTCATCGGCGATCAGGTGACGCTCTTTCCCGATAATGAACAGACGCTCGAAGCCGCGCGCATTTTAGTGAGCGAAGGGTTCGTCGTGCTGCCGTACTTCACGGACGATTTAATCATGGCGAAGAAGTTGCTCGACGCCGGTTGCGCCGCCGTGATGCCTCTGGCTGCCCCCATCGGATCGGGACTCGGCGTGCAGAATCCCGCCAACCTGCGAATCATGCGCGAACAACTGCCGGACGCGACGATTATCGTTGATGCTGGCGTCGGCACGGCGAGCGACGCGGCGGTGGCGATGGAGTTGGGCGCGGACGCTGTATTGATGAACACGGCGATTGCGGAGGCGGGGAATCCTGAACAGATGTCGCGCGCGATGCGGCTCGCCATCGAAGCGGGCCGACTGGCTTATACCGCCGGTCGCATGCCGAAGCGTCTCTACGCGAACGCCTCAAGCCCGCTCGCAGGCGTCGTCCGATAAATTTTAGACAACCGTCCGAATTGCCCGCCGCTCTCGTTCACTCGACGAGCGGCGGGTTCTTATTTTGCACGCCATCCGCCTCGCGCCTGTGGAAGAAGGGCATCAAGTCAGGCCCTCTTGAGAGCCACGGGTGTGCCGTCGTCAGCCGGACTTGAGTTGTCGTAACGGGAAGCGGCACGAACGTCACGCGCACCGGGAGTGGAAAAAGTCGAAACTCGAAGAATTGAAATATTGAGCCAACGTCTGACATTGAGTTGCCCGCGCACAGGTTGACCGGCGAACTGCTGTTGCGCGGCATCACGGCGACATCGGCGAAGTCGTTGCCGTTAACGCCTGTGTCACGACAGCCGCCGGACGCACGCTGGATTGAAGATGTATTGCTCGGAGCGGGAGTCGGGGCGCTTCCCTCGAAGCAGTTGGCCGAACTGCCGTAGCCGACGAGATCAACAATCTGGCTCGCGAAGGGGCACGCGCCCGCGAGCGCGACCGAGTTGCTGACCAGTGCGACTTTCCCTGCGGTAGCAGATAAATTGATGTTACCCGTCGCATCCGCCGCGGGCAGCTCGCTCGCGCCGCCTGTGCCGGCGGCTTCCTTCACAAGATAGTAATGGCCCGGCGCGATGCTCCCTGAGAGCGTCGTGAATTGCCATGTCGTGGAGGTCGCTCCCGCGTATTGCACCGACCAGTTTGTGAGATCAACGGTCGTGTTACCTCTGTTGAAAATCTCTATGAAGTCGTTCTTGAACGGCGCTCCCGAATTGCCCCCGCCGCCATAGATTTGACTGATGACCACGCTCGTTAACGGTGTGGGCGTTGGTGAAGGAGAAGGTGTAGGGGTCGGCAAAGGCGTTGGCGAGGGCGTCGGGGTCGGAGCGGTGACAGTCAAAGAAGACGGCGTACTCATCACAGTGCCGGAGCTTGAAACGCCCGTCGCGGTGATTTGTGTCGTGCCGCTCGCTCGTCCCTTGATGATGGCGCTGGCCGAACCGTTGACGGTATCGGGGACAAACGCATCAAGCGTCGCCACGCCCGCGTCGCCAATCGTAAAAGTGATTGAGACGTTCGGCATCGGGTGATTGAACTGGTCGAGCGCCTGCGCGTTGAATTGCTGCGTGCCACCCGTATTGATGGAGGCGGTAGCAGGTGCGAGGCTGACGCTCGACAGGACTGGCGGCTGGTTGACGTTTAATTGCGAAACGCCTTCAAGCTGTCCGGCGCGTGCGCGAATCGTCACGCTCCCCTGCGATGCGCCGCGCGCCGTCGTGGACGTGGCCGAGACGGGCGAGACGTTGGCTGTGCCGGTGTTGCTTGAATCCCAGATGAAAGAGACGCGAGGGATTTCAAACTCGACGCCGTTCGTCGAGCCGAAAGCGCGAGCGTTGAAAATCTGACTCGCACTCACCTCTATCGTAGCCGCAGCCGGAGACACTTCGATGCGCGTGATTGCCGCAGCATTGAAGGGCGTGCCGTCGGCGCGCGTGCCGGGTGAATACCTGCGATTGGCGGCAAAGGGCGTCGTTTGATGTGGCACGAAAGCTCCGCCTTCATTATCAATCATGGCGTCGGGCGAGCGCGTCAACGATTGATCGCCCGGCGCTGGCACGACGACGCCCGTGCCATACACGAGCGACGCGATGACGACATCGCCCGACGCTGTCGTCAACTTCACAGAGACGCTATCGCCCGTATCGTTAAGGCCGAGCGAAGAGGTTGTGTGTACGAGCGCGCCGCCGAAGTTTGGATCGTTTGCCGGAGGCGCGCCGCCGCCGAAGACGACGAGTGACTGTCCCCCGTTGATGAAGGTGTTGGCGGGGATGGTGTAGCGCACGTTTGTCGCGTCGGAGATGCGCAGGCCGGAGATGTCCAGCGGCCCGGCGGAAATGTTCAGTAGCTCGATGAACTCGTCGTCATCGGCGCTGCGCGTGCCGTCTCGATTGGCGTCTCCTTCCACGTCGGCGGTGGCGGAATTATCGGGCGGAACGTCGGCCAGCAATTCGTTGATGACGAGAGGGACGCGCACGGAGAGAGTCGCGTGGCCTGAGATTGAACCGCCCCTGCCATCGCTTGTCGCAGCGTTGATCAGCACATCGCCTATCCCGATGCCGCGCGCCGCGCCGTCCGCTCCGATTGAAGCCACGGTGACATCCGACGTAGACCAAGTGAACGTCGCGCCGGGAATGATGCGGTTGTTATCGTCAAAGGCATCCGCCGTGAACTGCCGCACACCGCCCCGGTTAATTGCGGCGGGAGAGGGAGTGATTTTGACGCGCGTTACATGCGGCGGCGGCAACTTCACGTTAATCAACACCGCCGCGCTCGTGACGTTGAAAGCGCCGTCGCTCGCCGAGGCGACGATGTTTGCCGCGCCGATGCCGTGGGCCTTAACGAAGACTGTCGCCGCGCCCGTGCTCTCGTCAATTGTGAAGCGTTCAATCGCGGCGACGTTCGCATCGCTTGACGCAAAACTGTAGGCGACGCCGCTCAGCGGTCGGTCGAAGTGGTCAAACGCTTGCGCGGTAAATTGCGCGGTCTCGCCGGAGATAATCTCCTGCGCAACGGGTAGAAGTTCGACGCGCGTGAGTCGCCCCGCATGTGGAACGAAAAATGAATTATCGGCTTTGACTCCCGGCGAGAATTTTCTGCCTGCCGCCGCCGTCGTATGACGAACGAATGCGCCCGTGATGTCGGGCGAGCGCGTGACGGACTGGTCAACGGAGTCGCCGCCGAGACTGTCGTCGGCTGTGCCGTATGAAATTTGCGTGACGAGATTGCCGTCTCTGTCACGAACGAGAATCGTCTGGCCCGCATTGGCAAGAGAGAGACCGGCGCTCGAAGTTTTCATGACGCGCGCGCCGCCGAAGAGTGGGTCGGAGGGATCGAAGTTTCCGCCGCCGAAAATCACCACCGCGTCGCCCGCGAGAATCGTCGTTCCGGCGGCAAAGACATGGCGAGAGGTTTCCGTCGTGCCGGAGAGCGCACGCGTGCGCAGAGACCAGCCGGACACGTCGAGGTCAGCATCCGTGCCGTTGACGAGTTCGACGAATTCGTCGTCGGAACCACTGCGCGTCCCGTCATGATTAGCGTCGCCGCTCAGACCGTCGGGCGGGTCTGCGAGCACTTCATTGATGACAAGCGTGCGCGCCACGACTTGCAGTTGAGCCGAAGCCGATGCGCTCCCGCTCGTAGCCTTAACAATCGTCGTGCTCGCGCTCAGGCCGCTCGCGAGTCCGGTCGAACTAATCGTCGCCGCCTGCGGATTGTCGGAGGTGAAAGAGAATGGCGCGCCGTTGATTTCTTCGTCGTCGGCGTCGAAGGCGGCGGCTTTGTATTGCATGCTTCCGCCGATTGGAATCGTCGCGGTCGTCGGCGAAAGCACCACGCGGACGGGTCGCGGTGTCCCGCCACCGTCAGTCACGTTAAGGGAAGACGTGTTGCTCCGCCTACCTTCCGCACTGATTGAGAGCGGCACGATGCCCGCGCCTTTGAGACGTGAAGAGAGCACGACGTGTATTTGATCGAGACCCGGCAAATCCGGCGCGGGGACGATGGCCTCAACCTTGGCGTTTCTGCCGCCGACGGTGACTGTCAGATTCGTCGCGTCACGCGCGCCCGTGGCGAAGAGAATGAGACGGCGTGAATCGCCGTTTGCGTCGAGTGCGTCGAACGGCCCGCGCAGGAGCGTGAGAGCGTCGAGCGCGACAGCTTCGCCCGTGCCGTTGCCCGGTTGCGTGAAGATGCCCGGCGCGGCCCGCGCGACGTTGACCGTCCCGTGAATCTCTAACCCGTCGAGGTTACGCACGGCGACCTGCGCGACGCCGCTCCCGGTTTCCGGCGGCACGAGGAAATTAATCTGCGTCGGAGAAACGTAAAAAATTTGCGCGGCGCGGTCGTTGACCGAGACGGTCGTGCCGCGAAGTCTTTCGGGGAACGTGCCGTCGGGAAGACGTTGCGCTTCCGTGTTCGTCAGGGCGAGACGCGCGCCGGTGGCGATGGCAATCGAGTCGGGCGCGACCGTATCGGGCGGCGCGGGCGACTTGCCCAGAGTCGCCGCGTTGAAGATTTTCAGACCGTTCTCGATAGCGACGCGCGCCGGTGCGGTCGCCAGATAGATTTCGCAATCGTTGGCGAACTCCGGGGGCGTATTCGGCTCGGTGAGAACGCGCGGGAAATTGAAAGCGACGAGCGAGCCGTCGTCGTTCAGCGACGAGACGATTTCCGTTGTGGCGGAGTCGGGCGCATTCGTCAAGCGCGTCGTCGCGCCGCCGGGAATATCGTAGAGGTATAGCTCGACGCTCGCGTCGGAATTGCCGCCCGTGACATTGCGCCGTGTGGCGAAAGCCACGCGCGAGCCGTCTCCGCTGATCGTCGGATGCAGCGGCACGTCCGACACGCGTGAGCCGAGCGTGGTGAGTTGACGCACAATCTCGCCGCGCCCGTCGTAGAGAAAAACCTGACTCGAATTAGTAGCCGTGGTCGCCGAATAAACGATGCGCGTGCCGTCGTCGCTGATGGCCCGTCCATAAGCGAAAGTGATGTTATTGACGGCGCTTGCAAGCGTCCGTGTCGCGCCGTCGGTGATGTCTAAAATCACTAAATCGCGGGCCGTCGAAGATGCGGATGAAGTCGCACGGAGAAAGGCGATGCGCGAGCCGTCGCCGGAGATTTTCGCGTCCGTCGCGCTGCCGCCGTCCGCCGTCGTGGTTAACTGCGTGAGCCTCTGCGTGCGCGCGTCGTAGATAAAAATTTCAGAATTTCCGGTAGCATTTGCTTCCGTCAAATTACGGTTCGAGGAGAAGGCGACGAGCAGTCCGTCGTCGGAAATCGAGGGCCGGAACGAACCCTGCGAAGCACGTTGCGAGGGGTCGTCGGGAATCGTCGCGGTGATCTGTTTGAGGCTTGAACCGTCGAAGTAAAAGACCTCGGAGTTGCCGTCCTGATTTGTATTCAGAGGGTCGTCCTTGCTCGCAAATGCGACGTGCGTTCCATCCTGCGAAACGGCGGGAGCAGGCGCGCGTGATGCGGCGAGCGACGCGAACGTCGTCTGCGCGGACGAAATGTCTGCGGCGATTGTCTTAAAGGAGCGCGCGGCAGCGTCGGCGGGGCCGGTCAAAGGGGCGTTCGACTCGAAGACAATGCGTCGCCCGTCGCCGCTCAACGTGGGGTTGAGATTGATGCTTTCCGCGGGCGTCTGTGTGACGCGACGAGGCGACTCGTTTTGCGAGCTAACGCGGTCGAGAGGCACACAGATGGCGGCCAGAATTAATGCTGCAAAGGCAAGATGCCTTGTGTGAGTAGTCAAGGCTGCACTCCCGTCTGTGCACACGTCGCGGGGTAGGCGACACGATGAGGCAGAAAGAAATTAAAAATTCAGACCACGCAAGCGTCGTCCGGCGTTCAGTTGTAGTGTGTGGCGCGAAGGGAAATCGTGTGAATTGATGCACTGCGAAGTTAGAGGACGTGCATCACTTTGCTTGAACGGGCGGCATTCTACAGCTTAACTGAAAAAAGGCAAGAGAAATTTTATCGGGCGCTTGGCGTCAAGCGATTTAGTTGGCCGACGACCCGTCACGCGCTTTCGCGTGATTGGAATTCCGGTAGAGCCTCGAAGACTTCGAGCGCGTACTTGACGTTATTAAACGGCGCGGAGACCTGCACGCCTTGAATCAGGTCGCGGACTTCGAGTAGGGACTCGCGGGCGATCTGTAAACCTTCGTCGCGCGCGGCCTCTTTGCCGCGCTCGGAGGCGACGCGCATCCGTTCCATGATGGAGGGCGTGACGCGGACGCCGGGCACTTCGTTGTGGAGAAACTCGGCGTTGCGATAAGAGACGAGCGGCCAGATACCCGCGACGATGGGGATGCGGACGTGCTCGATACGTTTGAGAAAGTCGCGCAGTTGGGTCACGTCGAAGACGGGCTGCGTGATGGCGTACTCAGCGCCTGCTTCGACCTTGTACTCGAAACGCTTGATCTCCTCGTCGAGGTTGAGCGAGCCGGGATTGACGCCGACGCCGACGCAGAAGGCGGTCGGGCAGCCGATGGGATTGTTGCCGAGGTCGAGGCCGTGGTTGAGCTTGTTGACCATGTTGGTCAGGCCGATTGAGTCAATGTCGAAGACGGCTGTCGCGTCCGGGTACGGCCCCATCTTCGGCGGGTCGCCTGTGATGAGCAGGAGGTTGTGCAGGCCGAGCGCCGCCGCGCCGAGCAGATCAGACATCATGCCGAGCAGATTGCGGTCGCGGCAGCAGTAATGAAGCACTGTTTCGAGTCCGATTTCGCGCTCGACGAGCACAGCCGTGGCCTGCGCGCTCATACGTGTCTGCGCGCGCGGGCCGTCGGGGATGTTGACGGCGTTGACGCCCGCGGCTTTCAACAGCTTGATCTGCTCCAGAGTTTTCGCCGCGTCGCAACCTTTAGGCGGCAGCACTTCGACGGTGGTGACGAACTCGCCGTTGACGATGCGGCGCGACCAGTTGGAACGCTCTTCGGGCGGCACGATCTCGATGTCGGCGGGCGCGAGTTCTTCGACGCGCGCGGGCCTGCCGACCATGTGCGCGGAGCTTTGAAGCCTTGGCGAGATGGCGCGCACGGCGTCGGAGATGAGCTTGATGTGCGAGGGCGTCGTGCCGCAGCAGCCGCCGATGAACTTGACGCCGCCCTGTATCAGTCGCTTGGCGTACTTCGCCATGTATTCGGGCGAGCACATATAGAACTGCCTGCCCTGCACGTCGCGCGGCAGTCCCGCGTTGGGCTGCGCCGCGAGTTTGCGCGCCGACACGCGTCGCATCTTCTCGACGGCGGAAAGGACGGTTGAAGGGCCGACGCCGCAGTTGAGTCCGATCACGTCAGCGCCCCATTCGTCGAGACGCGTGGTGAAGACTTCGGGCGTCGTGCCGAATGACGTGTTGCCGTCCATCAAGATGGTCATCTGCGCGACGATGGGCAGGTCGCAAAGCTCGCGAACGGCGCGCATCGCCTGCCGAATCTCGGAGATGTCGGAGAAAGTTTCGAGGACGAAGAGGTCAACGCCGCCTTCGAGCAGGGCGGCGATTTGCTCTTTGAATAAATCCTTCGCTTCTTCAAAAGATGTCGGGCCGTAAGGCTCGATGCGCAGACCCAACGGCCCGACCGCGCCCGCCACGTAAGCCCTGCCTGCGGCGGCTTCGCGGGCCAGCCTCGCGGCGGCGATGTTGATGAGGCGCAGGCTTCCTTCGAGTCCATATTGCTGGAGCTTCGTGGCCGTCGCGCCGAACGTGTTGGTCTCGACCACCTCGGCCCCTGCGCGGATGTACTCGTCATGCACCTCACGCACGAGGTCGGGATTGGTCAGGTTCAACTCGTCGTAAGAACGGTTGATGTAAACGCCTTTGGCGTAGAGCATCGTCCCCATCGCGCCGTCGAAGACGGTGATGTGGTCGCGCTCAAGGAAGTCTCGAAAATTGTCCATTTCTTTCTTTAATCGGCAGCCGGTGACGACAGAAAAATCTCGGCCTTACCGTCTCAACGGCTCCACATAAAAACAAAGCCCCGCGCCAAACAACGCGGGACTTCAAATTATCTTGAAGTGTTTAAAGCGCATGGTGCGCCGAGCTGTTTAGCGGTTTATTTTACGTGGCCGCAAGTCGCCTTAACTCACCACGCGTTTACAGACGCGCTTATACGCCCGCGGCGGTCTGACTGTCAAGCGAGCGATTTGAGCAGGCACGGGCGAACGGCTGTCAGGCCCGGTGCATAAGAGCCGACTTTCGACGAGCGAAACTTTATTTCTTTCGACGAGTGAAACTTTATTTATTGACAGCCGAGCGCCCGTCAACTTAGTATCACGCGATTTCTTGCGCGGCCAATCTATAGCTTTGACTGGAATGCCTGACCTCCATTCAAGACTATCTCAGGCGGTCTTCGACCGCTACCCAATAACCTCTTTAAGATGGAGAAATGACAATGGCTAAAGCAGATAATCCGGCTGAAAAATCTCGCGCGAGTTTTGTGGTGGTCAATGTGCCGAAAAACTCCGTGGGTTCTTTGATCAGTGCTTTGAAGGGGATTGACACGTCGCTTGGCGGTAAAAACGAAGGCGCAATCAGTGGGACAAGTTGCAGTGTAACCGGGCCGACGTTTAAGCCCAACGATTTCAACTGTGGCGATTCGGACAAAGGTTAGAGCCGAACGTCCACGGTCTGAATGTTGACCTGAAAATTTCTCAATGAGTTTCATCGCTAGTAAAGCGAACCTATCAAAAGGAGAGACCGACGATGGCTACAGAAGACGAGTCAAAGCAACCTCTGGCTAAAAGCTTTCAGGTGCTCAGCGTTCCAAAAGTATCGGCCGCAAATCTGGTCAAGGCGCTGGGACAAATCAAACCGGGAAAGCTGGGGTCGAATGCAACGGACGGCGGCCCGATCAGCGGCACGGGCTGCTCATTGACCAAAACCGGCAAGGAAAACGATTTTAACTGCACCGACTCGGACTAGCAGCACCGGCTCCGAGCAGCACGATAAAGGCGGGAAGCAGCTTTGGATCAACACGAGACTGAACAGGGTGAAGACGAGAGGCCGCTTCCCTTAGTCCTTCGCATAGCGGCGAAATGGATCGAGATGGACGAAGCACCGAGGGCCGGAGACGGCGCGCTCTTTTTCCGCGAGCGCGCCGCGCTCTCCGGCGAACTGGCGCTGACGGATAACGGTCAGGACGTGCAGTTTTCAGACCTAGAGGTTCTCGCATGATTCTGATCCTCTCGAATCTTGACGAGGACGCACACGTGCCGCCCGTCGCCGCCGAGTTGGAACGCAGGGGTGAAGAGTACAGAATTTTTAACCCGGCGACATATCCGATGCGCTCTGCGCTGACGGTGGATAATGAGTCCGGCGAAGTGTTCGCAAAACTCGCTTGGGACGATTGCGAACTGGAGTTAAACGAGGTCAAGAGCGTCTGGCTGCGAAGGCCGGGTGACGTTGAACTCTCCGAGAATTTGCTGCCGGAAGAAGAAAAATGGTTACGAACCGAATGTCATCATCTCGTGCGCGCGATGTGGGAGAACCTGAATGCGCTCTGGGTGAGCGAGCCGCACCACATTCGTCGGGCGAGTTTGAAACTCCTGCAACTCCGTCTGGCGACGGAACTGGGTTTTAAAGTCCCACGCTTTATCGTCACAAATGATGTTGACCGCGCCGCAGCATTTCTCGACTCCAATCCACGCGGAACTATCATCAAGGTTCTCGGCGCTCCCACGA
>JBAVPI010000137.1:0-1515 GCA_049692915.1 Pyrinomonadaceae bacterium | reverse complement strand
GACAAAGACCAGCCGGTCGCCGACGTGCGGACGATGGATGCGCTGCTCGCCTCTTCGGTCGCGCGCCAGCGCTTCAATACGTTGCTGCTCGGAGTCTTCGCCCTCGTCGCGCTTCTGCTCGCGGCGGTCGGCATCTTCGGCGTGATGAACTATTCGGTCGCGCAACGCACGCACGAGATCGGCATTCGCATCGCGCTCGGCGCGCGCGGGGGCGACGTGCTGAAGATGGTCGTCGGGCAGGGGATGCTACTGATCGTTATCGGCGTCGCGCTCGGCCTCGGCATCTCGCTCGCTCTGACGCGCGTGATGTCGAGCCTGCTCTACGGCGTCAGCGCGACAGACCCCCTCACGTTCGCAGGCGTCGCGCTGCTGCTGATGGTCGTCGCCTTCGTCGCCTGCTTTATCCCTGCGCGACGCGCGACGCGCGTTGATCCGATGGTGGCGCTCAGGCACGAATGACGTGTGACGAATGGAGATGTCGAAAGCGAAAAGATGAACGCGCGCCGGTCGTGCGAAGCCCGTCCCCGGCTGATCGCACCTGCCGCTTTGGTCTTCGTCGTCTCGCATGGAGGTTGAATGATGGAAACACTATGGCAAGACCTTCGTTACGGGCTGCGGATGCTGTGGAAGAGTCCGGGCGTGACGGGCATCGCGGTGCTCGCTTTAGCGCTCGGCATCGGGGCCAACTCGGCCATCTTCTCGGTCATCAACGGCGTGCTGCTGCGGCCTCTTCCCTTTGCAGACCCCGACCGGCTCGTGCGTCTTTCGGAGTGGAGCCAGCAAGTGCCGGGGATGTCCATCTCGTACCCGAACTTCACCGACTGGCGGGAGCAGAACCACGTTTTCGAGGGGATCGCCGCGACGCAGTTCGGCAGCTACAACCTGACCGGCGTTGACGAAGCCGAACGACTGCAAGGAAGAAACGTCTCGGCCAACTTCTTCGACGTGCTTGGCGTCAAGCCCGCGCAGGGGCGCAGCTTCCTCCCCGAAGATGATCACGCGGGCGCGAACCGCGTCTGCGTCATCAGCCACGGCCTGTGGCAGCGTCGCTTCGGCGCGGACGCAAAGATGCTGGGCCGTGTGCTCACGCTCAACGGCGAAAGCTACACGGTCGTCGGCGTGCTGCCGCAGGACTACCGCTACGGGACGGCGACGGACGTGTTCGTCCCCATCGGTTTGCAGGAGGATGCGGAGACTGTCCGCATGCGGGACAATCACCCCGGCATCTACGCGGTCGCGCGCCTCAAGCCGGGCGTCAGCTTCGAGGGAGCCGAGGCGGAGATGAAAGGCATCGCGCAGAGACTCGCGCAGGCTTACCCGAAAGAGAACGGCGGCAACAGCATCACGCTGACGCCGTTGCGCGAGTATTTCGTCGGCGACATTCGCGCGTCGCTCCTCATCCTGCTCGGCGCGGTCGGGTTCGTGCTGCTCATCGCGTGCGCCAACGTGGCGAATCTGCTGCTGGCGCGTGCCGCTTCACGCGCGCGTGAGATCGCCATTCGCACGGCGCTCGGC
>JBAVPI010000136.1:0-1760 GCA_049692915.1 Pyrinomonadaceae bacterium | reverse complement strand
CGCGGCGGGCAGGCGCGCGAGCGTCTCGCGACGAAAAAGCATGACGGCTTCATAGGGCGGAAAGTAGTGCCGGTCGTCGGCTAGTTGCGCGAGGCCGAGCGTCGGAATCATGCCGTCCGTCGAGTTGCCTGCGATGATGTCAACCTCGTTGCCCGCGAGCGCACGATACGAGAGAGACAAATCCATCTCACGCGGGCGCGCGGCGAACCGCAAATCATAGGCGCGCGTGAAACCTTCGTAGCCGTCGGCGCGCGACATGAAATCCTGACCGAAGCCCGCGCGCCATTCACGCGCATGCGGAATCGCATCGGAGATCGTGCGCAGGCTCAGGCGTCGCGCGTCGTCGGCGCGCACGAGGATGGCGAACGTGTCCTCGAAACCGAGGGGCGGGCCGACCTCCACGTCGAACCGCTCGGAGTATTCGCGCTTTACCTGTTCATAGACGGCGCGCGCGTCGGTGCTCGGAGGATGTTTGAGAATCGCGGTCAGAGACGTGCCGGTGTATTCGGGGTAAGCGTCAATCTTCCCCGCGACGAGCGAGTCCTGCGGGATGTTGCCGCCGAGTTCGTATTGACGCTCGACTCTCAGGCCGCGCGCTTCGAGCGTCTGCGCCAGCACCTCGCCGAGAATCACCGACTCGGTAAAATCTTTCGAGCCGACCACCACATCCGCGCGGCCCGCGTCACCGCCGTGCCGGAGCAGTAACACGACCATGAGCGCGACGAAGACCGCGAGCGTCGCCCACGCCGCACGCCTCAATCCCTTGCTCGCTCGCGTTCCTCCTGCGCGTGCGCGTCGCTTGTTCACGTCGAGACGCGATTCCAACAGTCCCAATCCGGCGTCAGCCGCGAGCGCCAGCAGCGCAGCCGGGACAGCGCCCGCCAGAATCAGGTTGTTATCGTATTGCCGCAAGCCTCGAAAGATGTAAGTGCCCAGACCGCCCGCGCCAATCGCCGCCGCAATCGTCGCGACGCCCACCGAGATCACCGTCGAGACGCGCACGCCCGCGAGTATGACCGGCGAGGCGAGCGGCAACTCCACCTGACGCAACACCTGCCAGTTTGTCATCCCCATCGCGATTGCCGCCTCGCGCACGCTGCGGTCAACGCCCTCGATGCCGGTCACGGTGTTGCGAATAATCGGCAGCAGCGAATAGACGACGAGCGCGACGATGGCCGAACGCGTGCCGATGCCGCCGACGAATGAGAGCGGGATGAGAAATCCGAAGAGCGCGAGACTCGGCACGGTTTGCAGCACGCCCGCGAGCGCGAGCACAGGACGCTTGAGAGGCGCAAAGCGCGTCAACGCGATGCCTGCGGGCAGCCCGATGCCGACGGCAATCAACATTGATTTAAGGACGAGCGCGAGATGCTCGCCGGTCAGCGCCAGTATCTCGCGCCAGTTGTGAGCCGTGAACTCAAAGAAGTTCATGCCTCGTCTCCCGCGCCTTCAAGGGTCACGCTTGCGGCTTCGTGCGTCGTCTGTGCGAGCGCGCCGGTTATCTCCGACGGCAGCCGCAGTGTCTCGCGATAGGCGCGCGCGTGCGGCTCCGTGGAGCGCAGGAAGTTTTGCGGCGTGTCGAGCAGCACGAGTTGTCCGGCGTGCATCAGCCCGATGCGCGTCGCGACGAGCAGCGCCTCGCGCACGTCGTGCGTGACGAAGACGACTGTCTTGTCGAGTCGTCTTTGCAACTCGGTGAACTCGCGTTGCAGAGAGGCGCGCGTGAGCGGGTCGAGCGCGCCGAAAGGCTCGTCCATCAA
>JBAVPI010000135.1:0-4945 GCA_049692915.1 Pyrinomonadaceae bacterium | reverse complement strand
GGACGGGGCTGTGGAATACGGTCAAGCTCAAACTCCTGAACTACAACCTCTGTCAGGCCGGACTGCTTTCTGCCTGACCAACTCAAGACTCGGGTTTATATAAACATGTTCACACGGAGCTTAAATAATGACGACGGTAAGATATCTAGCCCGACTACTCGACGGCGGGCGCAAAGTCAGCCTTCAGAGGGTGGGCGAGCGGTCGGCCCCATCCGTCTTCCAATCAGGTCTCGGCCCCGACGCGGCACTTAAAGTCGATGAGACCGAAACCACCTTGGGCACGCTCGCAGCCGACATCATCAATTATGATCAGCTCAGGATCGAAAAACTCTTCAAAGAACAGGGACAGTTCAGCGCGGGCAAGTACTTATTCGATCAACTCTTCAGACATTTAAGTGAGGCGGAGCGAGAGCAGCTGTGCGACGAGAAGACGAAAGTCGATCTGCGAATAGTTTCGGACGACGAGCACCTTTGTGGGTTCCCTTGGGTGCTGCTACATAACAGTAAGCGGTTCGTGGCGGCGACCGGCTGGTCTGTGAGCCTATCCGCCCCTCACAGTGAGTGGGCGACGGTCGAACTCCCCCCGTCGCCGCGCCTACTCTTCGTCATGCCTGAGCCGGACGGACGGCTCGGGACGCAGGCCCCGGCGCACCTAGGCGATCTGGAAAAATTGCTCTCGGACACAAACGGCCTGCACAGGTGCAACAAGAGCCTGCACGTGGTCAGAACGTGGGAAGAGTTCAAGGAGAAAGTCAATGGGATAAAACCGGACATAATATATTTCTACGGCCACGGCCAGAACGAGGGCGGCACCTCTCAACTCGTCTTCGCCAAGCGAGAAGGAAATCAGCCTCTGCCGGTCTCTGCCTCCGAGTTCACGAACCTTCTGCGCAACCTAGGCGCGGATGCCCCCTCACTCGTTTACATCAACTGTTGCTCGGGCGAGGCCGGTGGCCTCCTCGGCGTCGGGATGCAACTGCGCCAGATAGTCCCGGCGGTCATCACCAACTGCTCGAAAGTCTACGCCGATACAGCGCAGGCGCAGGCCACCGACATCTTGGAGAGCGTTCTCGTCAAGGGCCTCCCGCCGCACGAGGCCGTCGCGGCGATGCGGAGGAAGTACGGTGGCGAGCCCGGCGCGCTAAGCGAAGTGGGATGGATAATGCCCGTCATCCACTGCGAGTATGGGGTGTGGGTCTTCAACCCCGACCCCGTGCCTAATGAGTTCGACCTGAACTGGCAGCACAGGCTCGATCGGCTCAATCACGCGGGGCCAGCCATGCTGCTGACTGGGGCCATGCTGAGGGAGGGGCGGCCGCGCGCTGTCGCCTTCCTCTGGTACGGCAAGAGGGGGCAGGGGGTCGAGCAGTTTTACAAGCGCCTTGAGGTCGAGTTGTTGAGCGACCGCCTGCCGAACGTCCGAGTGGATATCGTGCGGCCCGAGTGGCCGCCGCAGTTCGCCAACTTCCAGAAATCGATTAGGAGCATGTTGGCAGACGCCTTCGATGTGGACGATTATGGGAAGGTGGGGGAGCAGATCCGCGTCAGGGCGAACAGGATGGGCGGGCAGCAGACGCTCCTCTACTTGCTCCATCCGCCCGTGACGAAGGGGATGGAGCTCTACAAGATGCACCAGCTGAAGAACTACTTACAGTGGCTGGACGGGGAGTTCGCCGATAGGCTCGAAGGGCAGGTCTTCGCGCTGGTCGGCCTCGGCTTCGTCGTGGAAGAGCCCGACCAGTTCAGGGCTAGGCTGGAATCGGAGGTGGAGAACGTCAGATACCGCCACCTCTCCTTCACCGTTCTCTCCGAGCTCAACAAGGTGCGGGCGACCGACCTCTTCAAATTCTTTGAGTTCCACAAGATGTCGGCCCCCGACGATATGCTCGAGGCCATAGTGCAGCACATTATGGGGGTGACTGGCGGCGACTATGAGAGGGTCGTCGAAGAGCTTATCCGCTTGAACGAGATTGGGCCGTGGGACTATGTCAAGAGCTGCGGGCCGAGTCTGGAGCCGGACGATTCTCCGAACTACTAAGGAAGGTGTGACAATGGATTACCGCTTCAAGCTGGTGAGCTACAGCGACGAAGGGCCTTTGGACGATGCTGCAGTGCTGTTCAAGAGGCCGTTCGCGGCCATCCACAATTCGTTCGAGAAAGACGCGCAACGTTTCGTGCCGGGTGACGAGCTGGAAGCCGCCATCAACGCCGCGCTGGCTGTGGGCGCGCCCCTTCTGATAACAGGCGAGCCCGGCACGGGTAAGACGCAGGCGGCCTACTACACGGCATACAAGCTGGGCGTCGAGCCCGTCCTCCACTTCCAAGTGAAGTCCGACAGCAGCGCCGCCGACCTCCTCTACTACTTCGACGCAGTCCGCTATTTTCACGATGCCAATCTGAATAGGGGTGAGGAGAGTAATGGGAGCTTTAGCAAAACGAATTACGTCGAGAAACGCCTCCTTTGGGAGGCGCTTGAGTCAGACATGCCGCGCGTCTTGCTGATAGATGAGATTGATAAGGCGCCGCGGGACTTCCCCAACGATCTGTTGCACGAGTTGGACAAGATGGAGTTTAAGATTGCTGAGACCCAGACAGTGGTCAGGGCCGAGCCCAAGATGCGGCCTATCGTCTTTATCACTTCCAACAGCGAACGCCGCCTACCCGAGCCGTTTCTGCGGCGCTGCGCCTACCACCACATCCAGTTCGACGAGCAGCTGTTGAGGAAGGCGGTCAAGAGTCGCGTCTCGGACTACGGGCGACTCAGCGCTGACTTCGTGGAATTGGCGATTCGCCGCTTCCTCGCGCTCCGGTCCAAGCCCCTCAGAAAACTGCCCTCTACCGCCGAACTGTTCGTCTGGCTTCAGGTAATGGCGGCTGCGGCCGACACGTCTCCCGAGTTCCTGAGCGACAACTTAGCAAGACTCCCTTACCTCGGAGCCTTGTTAAAGGATCAGAACGACATCGAGGATGTTAAAGCCTCTTACGCCAAGTAAGCGTTCGGCAGGCTGCGCCAAGCCCCTATGACTTCCACCCCAAGCGAATCGAGGTACGTCGGCGTGAAACAGCGATTCCTGTCTCTTCCCTTGGTGGTCGCTGCCGCCGCGCTATGTCTGGTCTTCCCCACCGTGGCCCGCACCCAAGGGGGTGCCCCTTGGGCGAAGCTCGCGCGAGGTCCCGTCTTTGAGGTCGGTAACGAAACGGGCGCAACCGATAAGCTTGACGAGGCGACCGTGCCGATACCGCTAACGCTGTCCCCGCAGGTGAAGCCGCAGGACGTTACCGTCAGGGTGTTGGACGTGAGGCTCGGCAACCATTACGTACAAGGGCTGACGGAAGCTTTTATGGTTGAGGGGAAAGTGACCGAGGCACAAGGGCGCGGCCCCTTCATCTCACTTAAAGTCGATTTCTCGAAGGCCCGTGCCCAAGGCACATACAATCTCTTGATCGAGGTCGCCACCCCTTCGCAGCCTTCCCCGCAGAGCTTCGACGTGCAAATCAGCCGCCCGGCCGCCAAACTGAAGAGTCAATCCACGCTCGTGGCTGAAAGGGTACTAACTCCCTTCTTTGGGCCGGATGCGGGCGGCCTTTCGTTAGCGCTCAGCGAGGAGGGCGGCGTCACGCGTGTGACCGATCTCGAAGTCTTGCCGCGCACGTTTCTGGGCGACAGGGGCGAGGTGATAAGCGGGACAGTAAAGTGTTCGGGGCCGCTCCCACAAATCATGCCGCGTGCCGCTGGGAAGGTGACGTGCGTGCTCGACGGGGAGTTCCCGCTCGGCGTGTCGCGCGGGACGGTCGAGATTCGCTCACCGCAGTTAGCCGAGGCGCTCCCCGTGGCCTTTGAGGTGCGCACGCGGCGGGCGCCTTGGTTGATACTTCTGGTCATCGCCTTGGGGCTGGCCGCCGGCTACCTGCTCCGGACGCTCCTACAGCAGCGCGTTAAGTTGCGCGAGGCGCGCATACAGGGCTTCGACCTGTGCGACAGGATGCAAGACGAGGCAGGGCGACGGCCGGACGAGACGCTAAAGCGCAGGATTGAAGACGCCGTCTCTCGCTTGAACGCTGTGCTCGATTCACGAAAGGCCGACGCCTTGGCCGCGGGCATCGTCGCGGCGGATGCCGAGTTGAGGGAGGCGCTGAAACAGTTGGAGGCCCGCCGAAACGGGGCGCAGGATGAGTTAGACTCATTCGAGAAACTGACCAAGACACGCTGGTCGCTCCCAGCGGGCGTGAGCGCGGCGGTCGGCGAAGCGCGCGCACGCATCGAGGGGCTGCGCGCGGAACTGCTCCGCGACAACGTCAAGACTGCGGAGGATGCGCTTCGTGAAGCGAGGGCTGGGCTGTCCGCGGGACTGGGTAAAGCGCTGTCGGAATGGGCTGGCTCGCAGAGGGAGATGCTGGAGGTGTTGGACAAGCGTTACCTTCCGGCCTCCGTGGCGGCGGCGCTGCGCGGGGAGGTGGCCGAGGCGCGTGAGTTACTCGACGGCGCGGCCGACCTCGGCGGCAACCCTGCGCTTGAAGACATGTTCGCCGCGCTGGAAGCTACTCACAGGGCGCGGGCAAGGCTGTCCGGGCTGCTCGGGAAGCTCGGGCGTTGGCTTCAGTACGAGGCGGAGGAGACTGTCCGCGCGCTGCGCAAGACCACCCCGCCGGACGAGCCGCCGGTCAGAGCAGTTAAGGAGGCTGCGGCCGGGTTAACGAAAGAGTTGGCCGCCATGAAGGAGCCCGAAGAGGCCCCAGCACTGCTCACGCCGGAGCGGCTGCGCGGCCTAAACGAGACGTGGCGTGACGCGGTCGAGAAGCAGTTGGCCGGGACGGCGTTTTTGGATGAAGAGAGGGCGAAGGTTATTACGCTGCTAGACGGTCGGAACTACGCGGCGGCGGCGCAGGCTGCGCAAGTCGTCATCACGCAGAAGCGTAGAAAGATGCTGGGCACGGCGAGGGGCGG
>JBAVPI010000134.1:0-5401 GCA_049692915.1 Pyrinomonadaceae bacterium | reverse complement strand
GACTTCGTTTTCGTGGATACGAACGGCACGTCTGCCGGTGCGGGCCAGCGTCTCGGCGCGCCGGGGCCGGAGAACCTTTCCAGCCCCGTCCAGAAATTGCTGGGGGTGACGAAACTCGACCCGGCGGTCTCTGAAAGCGTCGCGCCGAACCGCGTCCGTGTCTTAACGAGTGACCCGGCGAACAATTCGACGTTCGGCACGCTCACCATCAGAAGGACGGTGACGAACACGACGGGCGCTAACATTACGCGTCTGCGTTTCCGCATCATTGACTTCACGACGTTCCCGGCTCCTTCGGGCACGGCTGACCTGCGCGCAAGGACTTCGACCGCGCCGTCTCCCATCACGATCACGGGGCCAAACCCGGCCTGCCCGGCCAACGTTTGTGTGGTGGTCGGCACCACGCTGGAACAACCGCCCAACCAGCCGAACGGCGGCGGGTATAACTCCAGCCTCTCGGCGGGCACAGTGACGCTGGGTACGCCCGTCGTCAACGGTCAATCAATCAACGTGCAGTTCCTGCTCGGCATTCAGCAGACGGGCAACTTCCGCTTCTTCATCAACGTCGAGGCGCTGCCGTAAGGCTGACTCCGACCAGTTGCTGGGGTGAGGACAGTGACGCGACTTCATGACGAAAATTCATGAAATGAGAAGGGCGGAGGGGTTCACAAGACTCCTTCGCTTTTTTGTGGTAAGGCGTTGATTTTTGTATCGAGGTCATTTGGAAATGGGAAGACACAATAATCAAAGGGGTGTCAGGGCAGAAATGGCGCCTGAGCCACACCCTGACAAAGCCATTCAAAAATCCGATATTCAGAAGCCGACAGAAGGGTTATGTGCGGAAGAGCAAAGACGAGACATGGCGATTCGAGAATTCGATACGTGGTTCCGGTATGCGGAAGAGATTGGGCAGCACCGGCTATATAATTTCCTCATGTCAGCTTCGATCTTACTGCTAGCCTGCGCGACTATTCTTACCTCGCAGGCAGCGCCTTGGAATCTTGCAAAGGTGCTCTCAGTTTTCGGCATTATACTCTCATTTCTATGGGTCATAATCGGAAGACGGCAACACAAATTTCACGTGATGTTGGAATGTGAGATTACAAAATTATTGGATGGTCACCCGTACAAAGATAAATTTACTATCTATCATGTACAGAACTTGAAGAAACCGCCGCTTCCGAATACATCTAATAAGTTAAGCTTTTTAGAGCGAAAGTTAGCCACACGAAACTTTTTGTGGATTGTCCCAGGGGTTTTTCTTCTAGTATTTCTACTGACATTTTTAATGTCATTTCAAACTTTTAACATCTTTCACTGGCTAAGAACACTTTAATTAATTCCGTGATTAACTTTTAGTTTCATTTAAAAGTAGATTGTGTCAAGGCAGCGCTTTAAATCAAGTTATTAATAGAGGTGAAGTTCGAGTTAAAACAGCCAACATAATGAAGGTTTAAGCAAAGAACTTTGGGAGCAGAAATTCCCCATGCGATTTAGCGATAAAATTGCTGTAATTACTGGCGGCGGTTCAGGTATAGGGCGCGCCGTTTGCGAAAGACTCGCTTCGGAGGGTTGCAATGTCGTAGTTGTAGACATCAATGAAGAGGATGGCGAGATGATTGCACAGATAATTACTGCAAGAGAACAACAGGCCATCTTTATCAAAGCGAACGTGGCAAAATCCGATGATGTGCGAGCGATAGTCAGACGGACTATTGAGAAGTGGGCGAAAATAGATATCTTAGTGAACAGCGCTGCTATCATGACCCATAAGCCAATTACTAATCTTGATGAAGATGATTGGGATCACCTTATGGCTGTCAACCTGCGCGCATCCTTTCTATTATGTAAGTATTGCTTGCCGCACATGGAGAATGGCTCAATTATCAATATTAGTTCGATACATGGTCAGCGGACAGACTCTAACCATATTCCTTACGCTACCTCGAAAGCTGCTCTTGAAGCATTTACGCGAGGCTTGAGTTGCGAATACGAACCGACTAAAGTGCGTGCCAATTGCGTCGCCCCCGGGGCTGTCGATACTCCTTTGCTCTGGGACAATCCAAATGTGAAGAGAGGGAAGGAGAAGATAGAAGGACGGATTGCTAAACCAGAGGAAATAGCAGCTGTTATTTACTTCCTTGCATCTGAGGAAGCTAGTTACATTAATGGAGCCGTCATTGCAATTGATAATGGCAGGCTTGTAAAACTTTAAAGACTTATTGCCCTCCTTTAGTTCACTCGTCCCTTGTCAGCCTTCAACATCTCGCGCCTGTGCTCGTCGTGATGCTGCTTCTTAAACTTCACATGCTCCAGTTTGCGCGAGCCGCATTTCTCTCCTAGCTTGAGGGCATGCAAAGTGCAAGCTAGTTGGTGCGTTCAGAGCTAAGTGCGCCGCCGTGTTTCTCATTTCGGTGTCGTTGAAGTTCTCCAGTCTGGCTCGCCGCTCGACCTCTTTAACGTCTGATAGGCCACCTTGCGCGGGTGCGCCAGCGTCGCCGCTGCTTTCGACAAGACAGCATCCCTCTCACGAATGGCCGTCAGGCTCGCGGTCGCATCATCAATGGCGTTCGTCACGTCATCAAGTTCATCTACGAGCGGATGGGCGGCAAAATTGGACGTTAAGCCGGTGGCCGCGCCGCTGTCCCGCCCCAAAGCGTCGGCGTCAACTCTAATCCTACGTTCTTCGGCACGCAGCCGCTCGATCCACGCGCGAAGGGCGTTAGTAAACTTCTCCTTCAACAATTTTCGAGGGACGCGGCGCAGCAGAAAGCGCGCGGCCTGTAGCTTCCGGGTGGCGTCAAGCACGACGGCAATGGACGTGTAAGGAGTGGCGGCCTCCAGAATCGCGGCTTGCCCGGCCTCGTATTCGGTCAGTTCGGCGATCTGCGTGCGCAGACGCCTGACCTCTTCCACTTTCGCGGCATGTTCCTCACGCACATCCGCGATCCGTTTCGCAAGCATGGAGGCGACCACTGCGGGCGGCTGCGGATAATAGTTCAGTTCGACGGCCAGTCGTTTCAGTAAATCCGATCTCGAATAGAGCGACGCGCGCCGGTTCCGCGAGACGAGATGGCCAGCGTTGTTTCTCCGAATCTGCACGGCGTGATAAATCTGCTCCAATGGTGTCACTGTCATTAAAGTCTCTTCCTTTCGTCGGCCCGTGTGGCGTGGCGCGAGTTGATGATTTTATTGGCGCGGTAAACTTCTCGCACCAGCTTGAGGGCGACGCCCAAAGCTTCGGGGAACGTAAAATCTTTTCATTGAGTCTCCTAACTTCCAACGTCAGGGACGAGCCGCGGTCGGCCCGCCCGCATCTTGCGGTTCGCTGTTGGTGTAAGAGTGCGAGCGGCCAGACCCGAAGCGGGCACCGCGAGCCGGTTTCTCTTGGTACGTGTTGACTCCGACGCCGAGGACAGCGGGCAAGGCTTTCAGAGCGCCCCATGCGCCCGAATCTTTCCACCCCCCATAGAGATCATTAACGACGAAGGGCACGGCCATTTGAAGCGCGCGACGTTTCCACTCGACAGGGTTGCTGCTGTAATCCTTGCCGGTCTTCGCGTCCATGAGATAAGAAGGGATGGGGCCGAGCTTCGAGCGCACGAACCTCTGTGTTATAGCCGTCGGCGTCCATTTGGCATCCAGCTTTTCGCCTTTCGCTTCTCTGGCAAACGCGTCCGTCATCTGCGCCACGTAGCGCACGGCCTGTAGCTCACCCGCGCCAATGTCGAGATGCGTGTTGCCGACGACGATCTTCCCGAAGTTCGCATTGCGCGGGTCGAGACTTGTGTGCGCACCCGCGAGCACGGCGAGGCAAACAGTCGCAGACACTGTGCCCGTGGCGCGCCCCATCTCGCGCACGGCGATGCGGCGAGCAGCGGGCGACATTCGCATGTAGAACACTGGATTGAGGACTTGAAAGCGCGAGGCCGTCAGGCGCGGCGAGAACAGGGGCACATTGAGCACGGGCGCGAGCGCGTCAACTATCTTTCCCTCGCCACGGCCTGTTGCGCGGTTGATCCAGTGCGCGATGTCAGAGAAGGTCTTTTCATCCGTCACGCCCGCGGCCTTCAACTCAGCCGCGTACATCTCGAAAGACTTCACGCGAACAGTATCGAGCGCCGCGCTGTATGCCCGGTCGGATTGCTTCACGACAGGAATCTTTTCCGACCACGCCGACGAGAACATCTCTTCAGGAGCAGACCCGCGCACGCTCGACAGGTACAACCCCGAATCTTTCATCAAGGCGAAGTCGGGATGCTCTAAAATCGCGTCCTTAAGCGCGTCCGCCGCCTCCTGTGAGGCGAAGGCTTTGACTTGATTCGTCATCACATCTTTGATGAATGAGGGATGAGCGGCGAGCGGCATCAATCCTTACCGCATCGTGGCGGACAGGTCAGCCGAGGCTTGCGCACTCTTCGGCAGATGATAAGCGTTGACGAACTAGCGACCCGCGCGGCGCAGGAGCGAAGGTTTAGCCGCGGGATCGCGTCCACTGGAGGCGCGTTCGACGAGTACCCGCTGTTCGAGTTCATGACCGCCCGTCTCGATTGTCGCTTCCGGGAACTGTCGTCGAAAGGATTCCGCCTGCGCTTCCACGTGATCGGGGCGGGCGTAGCTCGATTGAATCTCGCGCCCTTGAGCATCACGTGCGACGACGATAGCCGTGCTCTCTTCCGTCTTCGGCGCGACGTGGCCGAGCACCGAATGATGCGCGTCCATATCGGCGAGGGCGCGGATGCCGTCGGGCGAGACCACACGCGGGTCGTGAATAAATGTGCCCTTCGCCGTCTCGGTGGCCGTCAGTCCTGCCGAGAGAGTCGGCGGCGGAGAGGCGGGCGTCACAAGCACAGCACCGCGCCGGCCTTCGAAGAGGGCGCGCATCTGCCGTTCGATTGAGTGCGGGAGTTCGGGCATGGGCACGGCTTCACCTGCGTCCGAGGTCTTTCCCGGCCCCATCTCGACGGGCTTCTCACCTAAAACGTTTTGGGTTGGCGCGGGCGCGCGATGCCCTTCAATCGCCGCTTGTACGTCTCTGAGGTATGCGGCCTCGTCGTGCGCGCGTGCCGCCTCTTCCGCGTGCGCTCGCCTGTAATCGTCGGGGATATCGGCGCGCGCGGCCTCAGTCTCAAACAACGCGGCCCGCTCTTGTGCGTTGGCGAGGCGTTCGGCCACATGGCGGTCGAGATTGGGGTGCTTCTCCAGAGCATCCGGCACGCTCATCCCCAACACGCGCGGCAGGGTCTTCACTTCGCTGACTTCTCCCGTGGCCGTGTTGACGTGCGAGAGGTTTCCGGCCTCATCCTTGAGCGTCACGAGCAACCCATCGGCAGCAGCCCCGGCAGCCTTTGCATCCACTGCCGCGCGTTCGATGTCGAGCACGCGACCGCCGCGACTGAAG
>JBAVPI010000133.1:0-3048 GCA_049692915.1 Pyrinomonadaceae bacterium | reverse complement strand
AGAGCCACGCCGACGGGCACGTCCGCGCGCGTGACCAACTCGCTCACAGTCTCCAACTCATCGCGGATCAACGCGGGCGCGTCTCCCTCGATGGGCGGCGCGTCCTCCATCCGCCAGTAACATCTCTCCTCGACGCGCCACGGCTCGACATCAATCACGAGCAGGTGCGCGGCATTCAACTTACGAACGCCCTTGATGGCCGTCCGCGGTTCGGGCACGTACTGGTAATGGAAATAGAGGTTGACAGCCGCCGGGTCTAACTCGAACGGCACTCGTCCCGAACGCAGGAGCGCCTTCATCTCCGAAGCGAAGACGAGCGAGCCGTCGCGTTCGTAGAGGTAGAGCGGCTTTTCGCCCATCGCGTCGCGCGCCAGCAAGACACGCCCGCGCGCTTCGTCCCAGATGGCGAAGGCGAACATGCCGCGCAGGTGTCGGACGCAGTCCGCGCCGTATTCCGCGTAGGCGTGGAGGATGGATTCGCAGTCGCTGCCCGTCGCGAAGCGATGGCCGAGCGCTTCCAGACGGCGGCGCAGTTCGACGTGGTTGTAAATTTCGCCGTTGGCGACGAGCGCGAGCGAGCGGTCTTCGTTGTAGAGAGGTTGCGCGCCGCCTTCGAGGTCAATGATGGAGAGACGCCGCGCGGCGAAGGCGACGTGCTGCGCGCGAAACTCGCCCGCGCCGTCCGGGCCGCGATGAATCAGCGCACGGCTCATCGCCGCCACACGCGAGACTTCTTCGGGCGTAACTTTCTGCCTGCTGACGATGCCGCTGATTCCGCACATGCGCTTCCGTGGCCGGTTGACGAAAAACTGTTTGACGCTACGAGTTGGCGACGGCTAACGCCGCGTCGCGCGAAGCCATGTACCAGTGAATTGTGCGGCGCAGTCCTTCGGCGAATTCCGTGCGGGCGTTGAAGCCCAACTCTTCTGCGGCGCGGCTCGTGTCCACCGCGCGCCGCGGCTGCCCGTCCGGCTTGGAATGATCCCAGACAATCTCGCCTCTGAAGCCGGTCTCGGAGGCGATCAACTCCGTCAATTCGCGGATGCTGATTTCGACGCCCGTGCCGAGGTTGACGGGTTCGCGCCCGTCGTAATTTTCCGCGGCGAGAATGACACCCTCGGCGGCGTCGTCCACGTAAAGAAACTCACGCGTCGCGCGCCCCGTCCCCCAGACTTCGACGAAGGATGAGCCGCCCTCGACCGCCTCCGTAAATTTTTTGATGAGCGCCGGGATGACGTGTGAAGACTGCGGCGCGAAGTTGTCGCCCGGCCCGTAGAGGTTCACCGGCATGAGATAGATCGCGTTCAGCCCGTACTGGTCGCGATAAGCCTGACCCTGTACGAGCAGCGCCTTCTTCGCCACGCCGTAGGGCGCGTTCGTCTCTTCGGGGTAGCCGTCCCAGAGATGCTCTTCCTTGAAGGGTACGGGCGTGAACTTCGGATACGAGCAGATGGTTCCGGTCTGGACAAATTTCTCGACGCCCCACGCCCGCGCGCCCTCGATAAGTTGCGCGCCCATCATCAGGTTCTCGTAGAAGAATCGCGCGGGGTTGTCGCGATTGGCCCCGATGCCGCCGACCACCGCCGCCAGATGAATCAACACCTGCGGGCGGGCGTCGCGATAGAGGCGCGCGACATCCTCGCCCTGCACGAGGTCGTACTCGCTGTGGCGCACGACGAACACGTCGCTGTATCCGCGCTCGCGCAGGAATGCCACCACGCGACGACCCAGAAAGCCTTCTCCCCCCGTGACGCAAACCCGTCTGTTTTCCAAGTCACCCTGCATGCACCAACTGGCCTCCGCGTCGCCCGAAAACGAGGGGCGACGTGCGTCTCCACGCGCGCGTCTCATTGCGCCGAGTTCGCCTTCTTCACCGCGTCGTAAGACTTCTGACGCCTGTGCAAAAAAGCGGACTGGCCCGCCGTCTTCACCGAGTCGGCCAAGCCGTGCCGGAAGACGTAGACGGCAACTCTGGCGAGATAAATTCTGTGCCGCACGTATTCGCGCACGCCGACGTACTTCCAGAGCAGACGGGGCAAATCCCCCATGAAATCGGGGTCTTCCTGTGTGTCGCTGATGCCCCACCCCTCAAAGTCGGCGACGAGCAGGCCGGTATAGACGGTGCGCACGCGCGGGTGTGCGAAGCACTTCATGTTATAGGCCCAGTCGGCATACACCCTGTATTTGAGGTCGAATTCGCCCACCACGTCGAAGATGGTTCGCTCGTAAAAGATGGCCTGATGGCAGATGTTCCAGACTCTGAAATACTTCTTCCTGAACTCGCAGCCCATGCGAAAGTCCGAGCGCACGAGATAGGCGTCTCCATAGACGAAAGCCAACTCACCTTCGGGCAACATCCCGGCGACAGTCTCCAGCACGCCCTCCCTCAGCCGGTCGCCCGCTCCGAGAAAGTAGATGTACTTGCCCGACGACATGCGTATGCCTTTGTTGAAGGCATCATAGACGCCGCGGTCGGCTTCCGAGATGAATCGAATCTCGCCGCGATACTCTTCGATGACATCGAGCGTTTCATCCGTCGAGCCGCCGTCAACGACGATCAGTTCAAAAAGTTGTCCGGGCTGCGACAACACGGACTCAATCGTCGCCGCGAGTTTGCGACCGCAGTTGAAGGTCGGAATGATGACGGAAAAAAGTTTCTGTTTCAACGCCTTCCCTTTCTCGCTCGACGGGCCGAAGCACTCTCTGCGGAACAACACTCTTCCATTATCCCCTCACGACTTCGCCTGCACCCGGCAGACACTCGCGCAGGCGTTGGCAAACGTAGTCCAGATCGTCGAGGCTCAACCCGGCCCACGTCGGGAGGCTCAAGCCGCGCCGCGCCAACTCTTCCGCCACGGGAAAATCTTCGCCGCGCGCCGCATCCCGATACGGCGGCAGCAGGTGCACCGGATAAAAGATCGGACGCGTCTCGATGCCATGCCCGTAAAGTCGCTCCATCAAATCGTCGCGGCTCATCTCGACTTCATCGCCGAGGATGACGCTGAACATCCAGTAGGCGTGCCGCGTCCATTCGCGCCCCGCCTGCCG
>JBAVPI010000132.1:0-2514 GCA_049692915.1 Pyrinomonadaceae bacterium | reverse complement strand
GCCCCGCGCAGCCATTGCCCGAATCATCGGAGCGGCCCGGCAGCGAACAGTTCATCGCCGCCGCCTCAGCCGTCGGGGACAAGCTCGAACTCTTGGCTCACTGTGGCGCGGACGACGCGGCGTGGGTCGGCCTCACGCTCGTCAACGAGAAACATTGGTCGTTGATGCCGATGGGCGCTGAACTTTACGCGGGCGTCTCAGGCGTCGCATTGTTCCTCGCCTATCTGGGCCACCTGACCCGCGAGGAGCGCTACACGACGCTCGCGAGGAAAGCGTGGCAGACCGTGCGGCGGCAGGCCGGACTACAAAAGTCCGCGCCCGTCTCGATCAGTTGCTTCAATGGCTTGAGCGGCTTGATCTACGTCGAGACGCATCTCAACGCGCTCTGGGGAGAGCCGGACTTGCTGGCCGAGGCTGAAGAGATGGTCGCGCGCCTCCGGCCCTTCATCGAGCGCGACGAGGATTACGACATCATCGGCGGCGCAGCCGGTTGTCTCGGCACGCTGCTCGGCCTGTACCGCCACACGGCCTCGGCGAGCGCACTCTCGGCTGCGGTGCTCTGCGGCGAACACCTGTGCGCACATTCCACGAACGCCGGTGACGGACTCGGCTGGCTCTCGCGCGTCGCCCCGCGCATCCCTCTGACGGGGTTCTCTCACGGCTCGGCGGGCATCGCGTGGGCGCTCCTTCAACTCGCGGAGGTAACAGGCGAGGCACGCTTCCGCCGCACGGCGCTCGCAGCCATCGAGTACGAGCGCGGACTCTACTCGCCCGTGGCGCACAACTGGCCCGACCTGCGCAGCAGCAGTACCCAAGAGCCAACCGGCGCGGGTTTGTCAGCCGCCGCTCATTCGCCGCAGGCCGCGCCGCCACATGTGTTCACGAGCGCGTGGTGTCATGGTGCACCGGGCATCGGACTCGCACGCCTGCGTTCGCTCGGACAGTTGGACGACGACGACGCGACGCGCGCAGAGATTCACGCGGCGCTTGAGACGACACTGGCCGAGGGCTTCGGGCTGAACCACTCTCTCTGTCACGGCGATCTGGGGAACCTCGACTTCGTGATGCAAACTTCCGTGATGTTTCCTGAGCCTGAGATGCACGCCCGGCGGGAACGACTGGCGGCGCGCGTGCTGGCGAGCATCGAGACCTACGGGTGGTTATGCGGCGTCCCGAACGGGGTCGAGACGCCGGGGCTGATGACGGGACTCGCGGGCATCGGTTACGGGCTGCTCCGCCTCGCCGCGCCCGCGCGTGTTCCTTCAGTGCTGGCGCTCGCCCCGCCCTTGTCCGCTCCATCAGCGAAGCCGGAAGGAGAAACAGCCATTGCGTAACGTTGCCGTCTGCGGAAGCCGTGTGCAGGAGTTGCTGCCGAAGAATCGCTCGCTCGCGACGCTCAAACTCAAAGGCTACGACGTGACGGTCGGCCTCGTCGAAACGGGCGACCCGGACTTCGACCCGGAAGCCGCCGCGACCCGCTCACACGTCCTGATTAAAGTGCGTGGCTTCTCCTGCAACTACCGCGATCTCAGTCTGATTATCTCCGCCAGCGGAAGGGTGGGCGAGAGTTCTTTCTACCCTTTCGGCTCGGATGCGGTCGGCGAGGTGCTGGCCGTCGGCGCGGACGTGACGCGCCTCAAGCCCGGCGACCGAGTCATCAGCGACAACCATTACACGGGCACGCCGGGCGCGCCGGAAGGCGTCCTGACGAATCATGCGTCGAAGGAGTATCAGGTTCTCCCGCAGGAGCGGCTCGCGAAGATTCCCGCGGGGATGCCCGACGAGACGGCGGCGGCCTTCAGCATCGGCGCGCAGACCACCTACAGCATGCTGCGGCGGCTCGAACTCGAACCCGGCATGAAGGTGCTCGTGACAGCGGCCAAGTCCAACACCTCTCTGTTCGCCATCAACGCGCTGAAGCGGCGCGGCGTCGAGGTTTATGCCACCTCGACCTCGCGCCGCTTCGAGCAGGAGTTACACGAACTCGGCGTGCGTGAGTTGATCGTCGTCGAGCCGGAGACGGAGAGTTTCGCCCGCAACGAGCAGATGCAGAAATTGCTCGTGCGCGGCGTGCTGTTCGACAGAGTCATTGACCCTTTCTTCGACCTCTATCTGCATCAGGTCATTGACCTCATCGCCTCCGGCGGGCGCTACATCACCTGCGGACTCCACCGGCAGTTCAATCGGGGCGACGGAGATGAGACCAGCCAGCCGGTCATTGGACTCTCGCGCGTGATGCTGCCCGCCATGATGAAAAATCTTCAACTGATAGGCAACTGCATCGGGTACACGGAAGACTTGACGGCGGCGCTCAAGGATTACGAGACGGGCGAGTTGAGCGTTTGCATCGACTCGGTTTTTACGGGCGACGCCGTCGGCAGTTTCCTCGAACGCACCTACAACGCGCAGGACAGGCTCGGCAAAGTCGTCTATCTCTACGATGAGCGTTGACTTCAAACACGGCCTGCGAATTTTTATCCGTGCGGAGACACGAAGAGACGCGTAGATGTGAAT
>JBAVPI010000131.1:0-2392 GCA_049692915.1 Pyrinomonadaceae bacterium | reverse complement strand
CGCCAGCGGCGACTCGCCCGCGCCGGTGAACTCCGCGCGCTCCGGCAGCACGACCGGCAAATCTTTTTCGGGCACGGGAACGACGCCGCAACGCTCGCAGTAGATGATGGGAATCGGCGTGCCCCAGAAGCGTTGGCGCGAGATGCCCCAGTCGCGCAGACGATACGTCACCGCAGGCTCGCCGAAGTTTTTCTCCTTCGCGAACTCGCTCATCTCGCGCATCGCGTCCGCCGACAGCTTACCGCTCCAGTCGCCGGAGTTGACGAGGATGCCATAGTCCGTGAAAGCGTGCGGCATCGCGACCGACTGATCGAGCACCGCTTCGTCGTGCGGGATTTGCTCCTGCTCGTGCGAGACGCGCTCGATGACGCGACGGACGGGCAGAGAGTATTTTTGCGCGAACTCGAAGTCGCGTTCGTCGTGCGCCGGAACGGACATCAATGCGCCCGTGCCGTACTCCATCAACACGTAGTTCGCCGCCCACACCGGAATCTGCTCGCCGCTGAAAGGATTCAACGCGAACAGACCCGTGTTGATGCCGACCTTCTCTTCCTCTTCGCCCGGAGCCTTCGGCGGGGTGGCGCGCACGCGCGCGGCAAACTTCTCAACGTCCTCCTTCAAGGGCGCGTGCGCGACGAGCGGATGATCCGGCGCGAGCACAATCGCCGTCGCGCCGTAGATCGTGTCAACGCGCGTGGTGAAGACGCGCACGCTCTCTTCCGTCTCCTTGATTTTGAACTCGACGTAAGCGCCCGCGCTGCGGCCAATCCAGTTGCGCTGCATCGTCAGGACGCGCTCCGGCCAACCGGCCTCGATCTCGCTCATGTCGTCGAGCAATTGTTCAGCGTACTGCGTGATGCGTATGAACCACTGTTCGATCTCGCGCTTCTCGACGCTCGCGCCGCAACGCCAGCACACGCCGCCCGACGACTGTTCGTTCGAGAGCACCGTCTCTTCACGCGGACACCAGTTGACCGCCGACCTCTTCTTGTAGGCCAAGTCCTTCTCGTACATTTTCAGGAAGAACCACTGATCCCACTTGTAATAGTCGGGCCGGTGCGCGGCGATTTCGCGTCGCCAGTCGTAGCTGACGCCGATGCGCCGCATCTGCCCGCGCATGTGCGCGATGTTCGCCTCCGTCCATTCCAAAGGCATGATGCCGCGCTTGATCGCGGCCTGCTCGGCGGGCTGGCCGAAGCTGTCCCAGCCAATCGGGTGCAGCACGTTGAAGCCGCGCAGGCGCTTGTACCACGACAGCGCGTCGCCGATGGAATAATTGCGCACGTGTCCCATGTGGAGATAGCCGGACGGATACGGCAGCATCTCCAGACAGTAAAAAGGCTCGCGGCTCGCGTCCGGCTCGACCTCGAACGCGCCCGTCTCGGCCCAGTGCCTTTGCCACTTTTCTTCAATCTTTTCCGGGAAATATTTTTCGTCCATTACGCCCTCACACCTTTCCTTACCTCGACGGTAAACATTGCCGTGGCGCGCGAAACTCATCTCAAGCTTCGCCGTCGGCCACTCGGAATTTTCTGTTTTGATCTTGCGTCGAAAGTGTCGCCGCGTCGTCGGACGTGCGCGCTCAGGGAAGTCACGCGCCGTCGCCGAGCGGCGTTGTAAGGAGGAGTTTTACCGGATGGTTAAATCGTATCATGTCGAAATCAAGCGCCCTCGCGGTTCGTTCTCGAATGCGGCAATGTTAACGCAACGCGCGTGCGTTTGTCGAACGTTAGAAGGGCGTCGTCGTTCGACACACGCCGTCACTTTCAGACAGGTGTCGGCACGCGCCGAACGACGCGGGATATGGCGAAACGTCGGGCGTTAAGGCGCGGCGTGGCCGCCGATGGAGGCGAATAATTCGCGGCCTCGTTCGCGAACCGTTTCGACGACGTTGCGCGGCGCGAGGCCCGACGGTTTCGAGTGTGGGAAGACAATGTAAATCACGTCTCTGTCAATCGAACTGCCGATGATTCGCGTGCCGTTTCTTCTGGTGATGAAGGGGTCGTGGCCGAGCGATTGGGAAAGAAAAATTGATCCTTCGCCGATCTTGTCCGGCGGGCCGACATCGGCGAAGAGCGCGAACTCGATCTTGTCGCCGTTGATGACGGCGGCGATGTCGCCCAGTTGTAATCCCATCTGCACGTAGAAACGGTCGCGCAGATGCCTGTTGCTGCCCGGCAGCGCGATGTAGGGCACTTCCTCCGCATTGACGAAGCGCGCCTGCCCGCTGATGCCCAGATAGGAGAGAGACGTGCTCGGCTGGCCGCACCCGGCGCACGGGTCAATCGCGCGCGCACGCGGCGAGCCGTCGGCGTCTATATCCATGTCGGCGTCTATGTAGATTTCCCCGCCGGGCAGTTTGAAGATTTTTTTGCCGCCCGCGAACCTCCGG
>JBAVPI010000130.1:0-4592 GCA_049692915.1 Pyrinomonadaceae bacterium | reverse complement strand
ATCAGACGAGAGGCAGGCGGCGCAAATCTTTAGCGCCGCCTGTCCGCGGTTGTTTACCACATCATTGGTTTGCATTATCCTCAGCCGTGCGTTTATATAGAGCAATGAAGACACAAGTTTGCGCCCTCTTCGCTGTCGCTCTGATCGGACTCGCGTGTGCGTCCGGCGCGCAGCAGCAGAGCCGGTCACAAACAACCCCGCCAGCGCCTGCCGCGACTGTCCGCGAGTCGCCCGTCAAAGCCGGGGATACCGCGCCGGACTTCACCCTGCAAGATCAAAAGGGAAGCAAGGTGACGCTCTCCGCCGCGCGCGGACAGTCACCGGTCGTGCTCATCTTTTATCGCGGCTACTGGTGACCGTACTGCGCCCGGCAGTTAGCCGGATTGCGTTCGCTTTTGAAAAAGGATGAGGCCGTCAAACTCTACGCCGTCAGCGTAGACAGCGCGGAGCAGAGCCGGCAGCTTGCCGAAAAGATCGCGGCAGACGGGCGCGGCGAAGTCAACTTTCCGCTGCTCTCCGATCCTGAGCGCAAGACGATAGACGCTTACGGTCTGCGCGATCCGGCATACGCGGGTGGGAAGATGGAGGGCATTCCGCATCCGGCTGTTTACGTGATTGACAAGACGGGGCGCGTCGCGTGGGCGAAGATCGAATCGGACTACAAGCAGCGCCCGACTGACGAAGAGATACGCACCGCGCTTGACGCTCTGCGGTAACCGTGTCGTGGTAACCGGCAGACGTAGCGCACAGCCCATGAGAGAAAGAGAGTTAATGCTCTCTGACTGCAACCGAAGTGATGAATAAAATGTCCCTGCTCCGAGTCCCCGTACACAGCGCTCGGCAAGAAAGGGAGTGGTGGGGCTAACCCGATCATCGTCGCAGGCTTGGCCACCATTTTCGCGTTACCTCTGTTTATCCCTTTCGCCGTCTACGAGTGGTCAGACTTCAACGTCGGGAAACCGGCAGTCACGAACTGGGTATCACTTGTCTGGCGGGGTGTGTGAAGGCTCGCGCTGGGGACGGTACGACGCGCAAAGCAGATGTGCATTCCAACCTCCTATCAAGCCGTCGGTAACTATTCAGCTACCAGAACGTCCAGCCTGATTGATTTTCGTTTATTAAAAGAGGAGTGGCTTACTGTCGAACACACGTTCCAGAGAGCAGAGAAGTGAATCCCCGTCGCGCCGTCAGGAGGTAGCTTCTCAACCGACGGAAGTTTCTCGCCCCATCGGCATAGCCCTCATATAGTTCGCTCAAATAATTTGGCAGATACAGCGTGGCGTTGTTCCATAAAAGATTTCGAAATTGCTCAATATGTTGAGATCGCTCCCAACTACTATGCCTCGATAAGCAAAATCATTTTTCAAACGAGCTTTTTCGAGGATTGCTTATATCTCATTCGGCGGCGTGTATTTACCGCGGGTGAGGACAAAATTAGTTTTCTGCCCTCGCCCGCGGAGCGGCATGCGCGGATAACGAAACGTCTTCGTGCGGATGATTTCACTCTCGAGCATGACAATCGAGCTAGCCTTTTTCGCCGCCGATAATCTCCTTGACCTTGTCCGTTGCCTCCTTCATCTTTGGCCCCGGTACCGGGGTTTTGTCCGCGTCCGCCATGTCGCCAGACGGCACGTCGAACTGGAGTTTCTCCGCGTAGGCCGCCGGTTGATTCAGGATGTAGGCCCCGGTCACTTCCGCATATACTTCGCGTGCTTTCTCGGCGTCGATCTTTCCCGTCACGATCTCGTGCATGAGATTGAGGGCGAGGATGTTAGCCGCCTCCATGTCGCAACGCGCGGACACTTCGCCCTTCGTGCGCTCGACGATGACGCTGCCGTCGTAGGCGGCCAACTCGCCGAGTTTGTCCGCGGGCACCTGATAATCTATGAACTGCTCGATGACGTCGGTGTGCGGGGCAGGGAAGTTGTGCAGGACTTCATCGCGGTAGCAGATGGTGCGCTTCCACGGCCCGTTGTTGTACCAGATCAAACGGCTCGCCATCGCTTCGTTCGGCGGGCCGTACTTGTCGAGGGTTTGTTCCGCCGCCTTTTTCGACATCAGCGGCCAGCTTTCGATGAGCGTCTTCACGGCACCCGCGTCCGCGACCGTCGGCGTGGCTTTCTCCCCGGCCTCGCCGCCCGCCTCGATCTTCTGCGCGGCCTTCGTTCCGGTCACCGCGACCTCTAATCGCTCTTTTGCTTCCCCAGCTTTCATGACGTGTCTCCCTTTTGCTTTGAAATTAACTTTTCCACTTGGTTGGGTTTGTAATGCTGATTAATAAAGGCGCCCGCGACAGCAAGACCTTATCGCGATGCGCCTCGTTTGATTTTCATCCAAATCATCCCAGCCGCGACCACGAGCATGCCTCCCCAGAGCGGGAAGCCGGAGCGCTGCTGTCGGTAAACCGGCAGACTCACCGCCGCTTGGTCTTTTTTGCCGGACGAGTTGGTGTCGAGACCGCGTAAAAACTCCACCATATCGGCGCGCTGCGAAGTCTCGGCGAGATAAAACGGATGTGGCGCATTCTCACCGCGAGCGGGGTCGAGCAAGTTATCTAAACTCGATACTGAACCGTCATGCAGGAAAATATTCGTCCTGGCTAAATCGAGCAGTAACGGCAGAGCGTTGCCGCGTTTCTCGCCCCGGTCGCTCGCATCAACGACGATCATCTTGTCGTCAAAGATGCCCGGCGAATTCAAGATCGTGCTCAGTTTGGAATCGCCGCGCTTGCCGACAGGAATGGCTGTGTACCCCGGCCAGATCGCCTTCATCTCCACCAGCATCGGCGGCACAAACTTGCTCTGATCCACGTTGTGGCACTGCGTGCAGTTGGTGCGGAAGACTTCTCGACCACGCGCCGCCATCTCCGCATTCACTTTTGCGCCGGCGGGCGCCGGCAAAGCATCGAGATAAGCATTCATGTCGAGCAGTTTCTGGTTGTCCACCCGCCGCCCGACGATGCTCGCCGGGTCGCCGATCTTTCCGACCATCTCGGCTTTGACAAATGGATAGCCAATGACACCCGTGTCTTTCAGAATCTTTTCGTACTCGCTTGCCATCTGTTTCCCGGCGGGGCCAGCTTTCATCTCTAAAAACTGCCGTCCTTCAGGTGTCAGTAATGTCGTCGGATCAAGGTTGGTCGTGTAAGAGCCATTGCTGATGTCTTCCAAGAGTCTGAACTCGCCCGCCGAGCCATACGGCGCAGCCAGGTCTTGGCGGAACAAGGGAGTGTTTTTGACGGGATTGCCGTTGCCGTCCTGCGTCTCGTCGAAGGTGCCGACCGGGTAGTAGGCCGGATTACTCAGATAAGCATCCACCTCAGCCTCCGTCGAATCCGGACCTAACCCGGAAGGCGCTCTCCCGATGCTGACGCCTAAGAATGTCTGTTGAAGATTCGGGTAAAAGGCTCTTGAGTTGGCGGCCATCGCCAGCAGTTTGCCGACGTTCACGGTCAACGCGGCGGGGCCATCAACGCGGCGACCGATGGAGCCTCCCTGCGGCAGGTCGAAGACGGACTTATCGGTGATGGTGTGGCAGATGGTGCAGGCGATGCCGACCTTATCCCCGTTCATGATGTCCAGTTTCCCATCTCCGTTCGAGTCCTTCGGGACGACGCCGACCACCGCGTTAGCATTGATGAGCGCAACTGTGTTTTTCGGATCGTTGAGCGCGGGAGCATTCTGCGGCGACAGGTCGGTCTTCAGTTCCGCTTCCATGACTTTCCGCATCGCGGGATCGACGGCCTCGATGTCCACTTGCAGCCCGGCCTCCAGCGCCTGTTTGGGAGTGAACTTCGCATCTATCATGCCCTTCGGCAGGCGTGCCGCGTCAGTCCAGAAGCCCTCGTTGCCGAAAGTTTCGAAGCGGAACACATCCCGCCCAGAGGCAGCGTTCCCGGTCTGGTGAGGATTGGGATTTACATTGATGCCCGGCCCATCTGAGGCGGCATGCGGAGTCTTAACCCGCGCGGCCTCCTTGCTGCGGTTGCAGGCAGCGCCGGACAAAGTGACTACAACGAGGCAAAGTATCCAGAAGAAGCGACAGCCGCCACTACATTGAACCCATTTTGAAGAGAACATCCGGCTACTCCTTTTCTCGTCTGGGGGGGAAGCATTCTCGATTGCGGTAACATTAAAGCTAGCGTAAGTCTTGCCGCAGCTATGCAATTAAAAAAACCGCTTAGGGGATTGTTGATAAGTTATTCGATTATAAAGACAATTTCGCAAAAGTTGCGTTGGTCTGCCAACGTTACATTCGTCACCAATTTAGTTAGTATGAGATTCTGCGCTGCTATTGGAGAAGTATATGGCAAAAGACTTATCGCTTCGATTCACTAATCATTTGTCCTGCAACACCTTGACGGGGCTTTCCCTCGAACATCTGCCAATGGATGGCTCATTGGGCAGAACGAGGCGTTATCGTAAGGGCATTGATATCTGGCGACCGGATGATCGCGCCAACCGCATTTACGAAAAAGGTTCTTAATGCCCCGCCGCTTGCGGCGGGGATGGATGAACCATCTTGCGCGGGGGTTCGATGCCCGCGCGCAAGATAGCTGAGGTTGATAGAATGCGCGCATGGTCTTTAGGAGA
>JBAVPI010000129.1:0-1506 GCA_049692915.1 Pyrinomonadaceae bacterium | reverse complement strand
CCATTGCTTCGCGGCACGATTGCGTAGCGACGCGTCGCTGAGGCGTGGCGACGTGGCGCTGAGGCGTTGCGATGCGTCGCAGGGTTGTTGTGGGGTGGCGTTTGGGTTGGCGTGGGGCGGCGGGTGTTGAAGAAAAGTCTTGCGGCGTCGGGGCGGGGCGAAGTAAAATCCGCGCGCCCTCGCGAAACTGGTCTAGAACCTCATAAAAGGAAGGAACAAATCATGGCTAAAGATGAAACGCGGCGACTTGCGCCCGCGCTCCTCAACGCAGATCGTGAGGCGTTTGACGCCTTGCAGGCAATCACCAACTACGCGCCGTCGAATGAGAAGCACAGCACCCAGACCATCAAGGCGCTGCGTGACCGCGTGAATGATTTACAGCGCGAGGAGACGCAGGCATACGCCGTTGCAGCGGCTGCGCGCGACGCGGCGACGGCGGGCGAATGGGAGTTCCACAACGGCATGCTCGGCGTGAAGATGCAGGTCACGGCGCAGTTCGGCGACGACTCGGACGAGGCGGCTTCGCTCGGACGGAAGAAGAAGTCGGAGTACGAGAGTCCGAAGCGGCGCAAAGGCGGGAGCGGCTCGTCGAAGTGAAACAGAGGGAGAGACGCGCGGCCACGCGTCGCGCCTTTAAGACTTAAGCGTGCCCGCACGTCAGCGCCGACGGCTGCGTGTTGTGCGCGAGCATCAGGGGCGAGGGATGAAGTGAGCATGCATGCTTCATCCCTTACCTTTTCGCCTTCAACCCTTCCGTTCATCCCTCCACACGCCGGTTTGTCTTACGCCTCACTTTTGCGTTACAACAGACGCCGCGCGAGGACGACGCCGGACGAGGCCGGTTAACCTACATCGTGACCAACAGAGAAACAGAACCCGAAGAGTTGCACGAGAGCGAGGCGCGCAGCCGCATCGTGATGGAGACGGTGTCGGACGCCGTCATCACGATTGACGAGGCGAGCACCATTCTGTTCGCCAACCGCGCGGCGTGCAGGATTTTCGGTTACGAGGTCGAAGATTTACGCGGCGCTCCGCTGACGATGCTCATGCCGGAGTACCTGCGTCACCTGCACGACGCGGGGATGAATCGTTATCAGGAGACGGGCGTAAAGCACATCTCTTGGGACGGCGTGGAGTTGCCGGGACTGCACCGGAGCGGCAGGGAACTGACGCTCGAAATCTCTTTCGGCGAGTACAGCGACGGCAGCAGGCGCTTCTTCACGGGCATCGCGCGCGACATCACGGAGCGCAAGCGTGCCGAGCGACGGCTCGCGGCGCAGTACGCCGTGACGCGCATCCTTTCGGAGACGACGAGCTTCGCCGAATCCGTGCCGCGCATTCTCCAGTCCGTCTGCGAAAGTCTGGGTTGGGAGACCGGCGCGCTGTGGAACGTGGACGAAGACGCGCAGGTTTTGCGTCACGTCGAGGCGTGGCACACGCCCGCCGCAGACCTCGCCGAGTTCGAGGGGTTCAACGCGCGACGCACTTTCGCACGGGGCGCGGGGC
>JBAVPI010000128.1:0-2136 GCA_049692915.1 Pyrinomonadaceae bacterium | reverse complement strand
GGGTTGTGGCGCGTGGAGACGCCTTCGTTGCGGAAGTTGCGGTTGAGTTCATAGACGCGCTCGAAGCCGCCGACGACGAGACGCTTGAGGTAGAGTTCGGGCGCGATGCGTGCGTAGAGGTCTATGTCGAGCGCGTTGTGATGCGTCTTGAAGGGACGCGCCGCCGCGCCCGACGCGATGGGCGAGAGCATCGGCGTCTCGACTTCGAGATAGCCGTGATCGTCGAGGTGTCGGCGCATCGCGCTGATGAGTTTCGAGCGACGCTCGAAGACCTGTCTGGTGCTCAGTTCTTCAGGTGGCGTCGCGGCGTCGTCACTTTGTTCGTCTTTCGGCGCGTCAACCTTGAGGCTCGCGGCGATCAAGTCAACGTAGCGTTGACGCTGGCGGATTTCGGGGTCGTTGACGCCGTGCATCTTGTCGGGCATCGGGACGAGCGCCTTGGAGAGAAATTGTAGCTCGCGCACGTGGACGGAAAGCTCGCCCGTCTTTGTGACGAAGAGGAAGCCTTCGACGCCGATGAAGTCGCCGTGATCGAGCAGTTGAAAAAGCTTCCAGCCGCTGTCTTCTTCTTCGACGGTGTGGCCGCTGTCGTTGCTGACGGCGCGCGCCTCCTGCCGCCGGACGTAGATTTGCAGGCGCGACTTGCCGTCCGACAGATGCACGAACGCGGCCTTGCCCATCACGCGCGGCGGGACGGCGAGGCGGCCTGAGATGCGCACGTCAATCTTATTCAGTGCGGCGTTGACGGGTTCGAGGTCTTCCGGCGTCGGGCGCTCGCCGGTTTTAAGTTTTTGATTGAGGGCGTCGAGCGCGCCGTTGAAAGTCTCGTCATGAACAACGCGCTTGATCGTCGCGTGGTCGGCGAGCGCGGTGATGGTGTCCTCGCCTTCGGGCGCGCGCGCGACGTTCGTGCGGCGGAACTTGTTCGGGTACGCGTTGCCGACGAGTTCGCTGATTTTATCGAGGTGCTCACGACGCGCGCGCGTCTGGTCGTTATCGGGAATGATCTCTTCGTTAAGTGGCGTGCTCATAAGCCGTCAATAGTAAATCGTGAATCGTCAATCGTAAATCGTGGAGGGGACGGTTTGAGCGATTGACGGTTGACGATTCACGATTTACGAGTCCGCCGTGTTAGATTCTCAGTGACGGGTATGAGCGGAAAAATCATCACGGACGGGGGCGAGTTGCTCCGCGTGCGCGCTGGCTTGCGTGCGGCGGGGCGTCGCCTTGTTTTCACGAACGGCTGCTTCGACATCCTGCACGTCGGGCACGTTCGTTATTTGCAGTCGGCACGCGCGCTCGGCGACGCGCTGCTCGTCGCGATCAACAGCGATTGTTCGGTGCGCGCTCTGAAGGGTGCGGGGCGTCCCGTGATGAACGAGTCGGAGCGCGCCGAAATGCTGGCGGCGCTGGCGTCGGTGGATTTCGTGACGGTCTTTGAAGAGGATTCGCCGCGCCGTCTCATCGCGGAAGTGTTGCCGGACATTTTGGTTAAAGGCGGTGACTATCGCCTTGACGAGATACACGGGCGCGAAGAGGTCGAAGCAGCGGGCGGGCGCGTGCTGGCGCTTCCCTTTGTCGAGGGCGCTTCGACGACTTCGATCATCGAGCGTTTGAAGAAAAGTTGAGGTGCGGGAGAAGTGGCGGCGCGCAAAAAGATTGCGAAGAAGACTGAGGTGCGCGGCGGGGCGGGCAAAGTCGAGAAGACGCCCGACGGCCACTACGTCCGTATTGACGGTCGGCGCTGGCGCGCGACGAATCCCGATTTGACAGAGGACGAGCGGCAGCGACTCGTCAACGAATTGATGGATGCGCGCCGCGCCGTCGGCAAGGCGTTGCGCGAAAAAGACGAGCGCGCCGAAAGGGAAGCGCGCCGACGCGTGAATGATGTCAAGGTCGCGTTGGGCGAGCGCGGGCCGAAGTGGTGGGAGAAGAGGGAAGAGTAAGAAGTGGCGGGAACAAAGGGAAGAGCAAGAGATGGGAAAGATTAAGGCATGAGCAAGATGGCCGAGCAGGTACCGTTGTTGGAGAGCGCGTTGCGTCGCGTCACGGAGAGCGCGGAGTTTCGTCAACTCGCGTCGGAGGTCGCAAGCGGCGCGCGCGTCGTCTCCGTCAGCGGGCTGACCTCCGCACCGG
>JBAVPI010000127.1:0-3436 GCA_049692915.1 Pyrinomonadaceae bacterium | reverse complement strand
GGACGCGCCAGCGGCACGGTGGTCGGCGCGACGGCGCTGAAAGTCGAGATCGGCAGAGAGCCGATTCTCAATGTCCCGCCCGCGGTGAAACCCGGATGCGTCATCTCATTAGCAAACTGCGTCACGGCAGTTCGAACGCTCTCCGGGCTGACGCCCTCCGGAATGCTCGAAGCGATAAGTTCCAGAGTTCGCGCGGCGAAAGCTTCGCCACGAATGTTGCCGCTGATGAGCGAGCGCAGCAAAAGTTGCAAGGCTTCGGAGACGCCCTCGAACCTCGCGTTGGGGATGGTCTGGCGCAGGATGATCTGGAATCTTTGCCAGAAGCCGTCGAAACCACCCTGCGGCGCAAAGGCCGGGCGCAGCGCCTGCTCAAGCCGCGCCGTGTCGTAGTGAAGGTTGAGCGTGAAATCGAGATGTGCCGGGCCGTAGCCGAGCGAACCGGAAAACGCTCCCAACTCGGTTGAGTCGAACGTCACCGAAAACTCGTTCGGCGCGTGCAGCACCGCCGGATAACTTGAGGCGACGGAGAGCGTCGCCGTCCCGCTCAAACGTCGCGTCGCCGGGTTGAAATAGATCGTCGGGTTCAGCAGGCTGACGCGCGAGATGTTTTCCGGCAGGTTCTCTGCGCCGGGCGGAGTGCCCGGCGTCGCCGATGTCGAGAGGTCTATATTCTCAAGCAGATGTGCGACGAACATGCGTGGCGAGAGGTCAACGACGAAGGACGGAATGGATGGTGCGGCGAGGCCGGGGCCGAGATTGAACGCGTTCGTCAGGCGCAGGCTTGCCGGAATCGGAATGCGCGTGCCGGGCAGAGTCGCCGTGAGCGGGCCGGGAATAAACGTCAGTCCCGTCGCCGGAACGTTCACCAGCGGCGGTATCAACGGCCCGACCATTTGACGTAAACGCTCTATGTCGTCGCCTTCATGCTGCCGGAACACAGTGTCGGTGGCCGCTCCCTGCTGGACGGTGTGCGCGAGTTCGTGCGCGAGCAGTTTTTTCCCTTCGCCCGTCTCCGGCCTGAACTGTCCCGCGCCGAAGACCAGTTCTTTGCCGACGGTGAAGGCCAGCGCGTTGGCGGCGTGAGCGGCTTGCGTCGCCTCTTGGCCGGTGTGCACGCGCACGTCGCTGAAATCGCGCCCGAAGCGCGGCTCAAAATAGGCTCTGACGGGGTCGGCCAGAGGCGTGCCGTGGCCGAGCCGGTTGATGCCGGCCTCGATTGCCGTCGAAGTCCCGCCCGCGGATTCACCCGCGCCCTTTGCTTGCAGCGTCGCGTCAACGCTCGCGTCGTCAGACTTGCGATGCAGATGTTCTTCGTCTTCACACTTCGCGCAGGCGCGCTGTATGTGCGACGACTCGACACGACGAAGAGACGGCGCTTGCACGTTGCGCGCATCGGGCATCTGCAAGACCTGTTCGGCGGCGCGGTCGGCCTCCTCTTCAAAAGCATCGCCGGGTTTGCTGACGCGCAACTTCGCCTGCAAGAGACGCCCGACCGCATGATTTCCCAAGACACTTTGAAGCTGACGCGGCGCACTGCCGCGCGAGCGTGCGGCGGTCAACGCGTTGTTAACAGGCGTGTCCTTCGACTGCGGCGCGTGCGAGACTTTGGCCTGTTGTGGCTGCTTCATAAATCTTGATTCCCCGACTCATCCCCCGCTCGTTCGCGTCTGTTTTCTTCGCGAAGACGCCAACGCGCTTGTCGTCCTTTAAGAAATGCCGTCGCTTGATAACGGCATGCCCGCGAACGCCCACTTACCGGGAGGCATCGGCGAGTCACGCGCGGCTCTCTCGCGCCATGCGACGATGGCCGGGAGGTTGGCGATTAAATCAGCGGCGGGATCGAAGCCGTAATCTTCGCCCGTGATGGCTCGCAGGTTATACGCGGCGGCTCGCATCTCGCCGCTATGCGGACTGGAGAGACGCGCCGCCAGATGCGCGAGCGTCAGCAATTCACCCTCGACGTACCGCAACGCAGGATTTAACTTTCGCGTCGCCGTCTGAAGGAACGTCACGGCTATTTGTCGTGACGGCGGCGTCAGTTCCTCAAGCGATGAATCGACGTATTCGATCCGACCTTCGGGAAGCTGCGCGCCCGTCAGCTTGAGTAAGACCTTGACGGCATCATCAGCCAGAGGCGGCGGGTCTGTCTGCGACGCAGAGGATTGCGCGGCCAGATGCAGCAACGCCGGACAGAGCGCCGCCGCATGCAACGCCGAGGCGGCGTCGAGCGCCACTCCGGCGACGTGCGGGTCTGTGTTACGCAGCAGCCCTTCAATCACCCCGACGGCTTCGGGCCGCGCCAGCCATGCGAGAAACAGAGCGGCGCGCGCGGCAAGCGTCGTTTCCTCACCGGCGGCGAAGCGTTCAAGAAATTCTATTCCACGCCGGTCGCCCGTCAACGCCAGATAAAAGGCCGCGTCGAGCCGCGCGTCTTCTCTCAACCACGGCGGCATCTCTGTGGAGGGCGGCGCGCTTTCCATCATGCGCCGAAGGATTTCGGGTTCGCCCCACGCGGCGACCGCTTCAATCGCTTCCTGTGACAGTGAATTAGCGCCGGAGGCTAACGCTTCGTCAATGTACGCGCGCGATTCTCTCGTCGGTCGTCGCAATAATGAGTGAAGCAACGCGGCGCGCCCGTTCGACGAGAGGGCGTTCAGGCGCGTCCATAAAACATCGTGCTGCGGCGTGCGTTGGACTAAACGACGCAGGTTGGAGTCGCTCAAAAGCAACTGCCGTGAATCGCTTAGTGCGGCAACGACCGTCGCGACGGCTTCCGCGTCCGGCATCTCCAACAGCAGTCGCGCCGCCGTGTTGCGCCGTTCGTCATCCGTCTCATCAAGCACGCGCCGCAACATCATTCGTGCCTGAGCGCCCCCACGTTGAAAACGCTCGGCCCACGCGAGAAAAGAGCGCGCCTCCTCTTCGCGCTGCGCGGCGGGCAAATCGGGCCGGTGCAGAGCGCGCGCGTAAGTCTCCGAGACTTCGTCGGGTAATTTATCCCAGATATCTAACAATGCAGTACACCGTTCCGCGCTGGCCGAGCGTCTGCGAAGTCAAAGCTCCGTGCCACGCCGTATGTTCGGCGAACGTCAGGAACACGAAGTTCTCTTTCGAGTCCGGGCCGCCGAGATAGAGAGGCCACTTGTGATGAATCGCGCCCATCGTCCCGTTTTCATAATAGGGCTTTAGCGCCGCCCAGTTATCTCGCACGTACTCGCCGATGATGGTGCGATTGCGCTCCGGCGACTCGATCTTGGTGAGCACGCGGGGCGGGTGGTTGTTGGCGCTGCTGAGCGCGCCGGAGTCCTGTCGCCCCGCGATCTTCCAGACGGGGAAGGGCCAGTTGATGGGGACGGTGTTCTTCGGGCAATCGCCTCGCCGTTTGCGCTCCTTATCGGGGTCGGGAGCGGGGTCTGGGGCCGGGGCAGGCTGTGGC
>JBAVPI010000126.1:0-2458 GCA_049692915.1 Pyrinomonadaceae bacterium | reverse complement strand
GGGCAGGCGTCGGCGTGGGCGTGGGCGAAGGCGTCGGGGTCGGCGGCGGGACGACGACGGGAGCGCAACTGAAGGCTTCGATTTCCACGACGCGACTGTAGTGGTGATCCGCCGAGTCGTTGACGACGACGCGAATCCTGTCGGTCGAGATCGGCGTCGTGAAAGAGAACCTTCGCTTGACGCGATTGTTGGCGGTGACAGCGCCGCCGGGCACTGTGACCCACGAAGCGCCGTTCCAGTATTGCAGGTCGAAGTTCGTGATGCCGTAGGAATTGAAAGTCGTGAAGTCGCCGACTGAGGAACCGCTGTTGTACTGATCCTTGAGGGTGTACACGTCAATGGTGTCAACCGGCTGGACGACGTTGAGGTTGACCTGCACGCTGTCGGGATAGACATCCCTTGTGGCGTCGTTCCAGCCGCCGCCCGTCTCCCAGTTGTTGCCGTTGTGCTCGCCGTCAATGACGCCGCTCGCGGGGAAGTTGGCGCTGTACTGCGTGGAAGCGGTTGCCGTTGCTCCGTAGGATGCCGCCGCGACGTTGGTCGGGCACGGCGGCGGGCAGTTGGAAACGGTCGTCAGCCAGTTGGAGTAGTCAACGTTGGTGCTCACCTTGTCGCCGCTGCCGGGGCCGACGGGGCCGGGGCCGTTGGCCGCGCCCCACCAGTTGGCCTGCGCGTTGACAACAGCCGGGCCGTCGTTCTGCATCCCGAACCCGTTGCCGAAGATGTTGTTATTGTGAGCGATGAGGCCGTTGGTCGCCGCCGAACTGAGGTAGAACCCCGTCCCGTTGCCGACGATGTTGTTACAGGTGAAGGTCGGCACGGCGGGCGTCTCGTTGAAGACGCCGCGGATGAAGTCCTTCGCGCTGTTGAGCGTGAAGAGGATGTTGGGCGAAGTGTTGGACGAGTTCGTCAGCATCAATCCTTCGTCGCGCGTGTAGCCCGCTTCAACGAGGTCTTCGCGGTTGCCGAACAAAGTATTGTCGGCCACGGTGACGAAGACCGTCTGCTGGACGGACTCGACGCGGATGCCCTGATAAGCCGTGACCGGATTCTCAATCGCCGTGACCTGCGGCGGGCGCACGCTCTGCACGTATGACTGCACGGTGTTGCGGCGAATGGTAAAGCCGGGGGCGGTGTAGATGTAATGCAGATTGTGACGGATGCCGATGCGGAAGGCGCTGACGTTGTTGTCGGCGATGACGGATGCGGGGTGCGTCGTCGTGTTGCCGCTGTAGTTCTCGATGGTGATGCCGACGCGCACGCGCGAGACGACGTTGTTCACCACGTCGAGCCATGCATCGTCGGAGATGCGGATGCCCTGACCGAATGCGCCGAAGCAGTTGTCAACCTTGTTGTCGTTGATGCGGCTGTTGGCGTTCTTCGCGCCGCCCTGTCCGTTGGAGTTGATCCAGACGGCGATCTCGCCGATGTTCCTGACGATGTTGTTCTGGATGACGGCGTCGGGGTTGGCCGTCTCCGTGCCGTAGATGCCGAACTCGGCGTCCACGTCCGACCCGTTGAAGAGGACGCCGGAGGTAAGCGAAGGATTGTCGCCGTCAACGGTGAAGCCCTTGAAGGTCACGCCGCTGACGGCGAAGGTGACGACTTGCGGCCCTGCGAAACCGGGGTTGAGCGGGTCGCTCGCGGTCGGGACGATGACGGCTTCCGCGACGCGCGCGCCCGTGTTCGGGTTGATGTTGGCGTTCGGCCCAAGGATCGTCAGCGCTTTATTAACATTAAGCTGCTCGGCATATGTCGCCGCCGCGACGTTGATCGTGTCGCCCGCCGTCGCCGCGTTGATGGCGGCCTGAATCGTCGTGAAGCAAGGGCTGTTGCCGCCGCAGACTCCGTCAGGATTGACGTAGGATGTGCCCGCCGCCCGGACGTGGCTGCCGAAAGACAGCGCCGCGACGATGACCGCCAGACTAAATGCGGCCAGCACGCTTGAGCGTGAGAATGAGGCGCGGCGCGTGCCTGCACCATCGGGAGTTGAGAGACGGAGGTTGAAATTCATTTGGGGCAAGTCCTTTCTAAGCTAACGGGGCGTGACAGTTAATGTTTGTCATTCATGAAGGGGCGGAAGCGCGGCGGGCGTCAACCACATAGCGTCGGGTAAACAAGTTGGAGAGTTGAGTCTCAGGTATTCGCCGTCGGGCAGCGGGCGAAGCGGTGTCTATAAAGGGCTGCGGCGCAATGGTTGCGGAGATGTGCTTCTCCTTGTCGCACCCCTGACGTTGAATGCTGCCTTTTACCTGAACAAAATTGCGGTGGCCGTTGATGAAGCTTGATGAATTAAGCTTCCCTCCGGGAAAAGCCGTTTGCGAGAGACTCTAAGGTGGATAATTTTTGAGCGGGAATTGACGCCCGGATGACAGTAGAGTTATGCAAAGCGTGCGCATCCTATCGGAAGCGTCGCGGCCTGTCAATCCGTTAGATGCGACATAAGAGAGTCCGGGGT
>JBAVPI010000125.1:0-2046 GCA_049692915.1 Pyrinomonadaceae bacterium | reverse complement strand
GTTTCAGGTCGCGGTGAATGATGCCGTTGCGGTGCGCCACCTCGATGCCGTCGGCGACTTGCCGTGCGACGCCCGCGGCTTCGTTGAAGGCGAGCGCGCGCGCGGCGTTCATGTATTCGCGCAACGTCTGACCTTCGACCAACTCCATCACGATATAAGCTTCGCCGCCCGACAACAATCCGTAGTCATACGTGTCCACAACGTTCGGATGATTGAGACGCGCGGCGGCGCGGGCTTCGCGACGGAAACGTTCGAGCGCCTGCGTGTCGGAGACGAGGTCTGGAAGCAGCAGCTTGACGGCGACGGGACGGTCGAGTTCGACGTGCGTCGCGGCATAGACCGCGCCCATTCCCCCACGACCGAGAAGACGCTCAAGCCTGTACTTTTCCGCGATGATGCGAGAGCCATGGCGTGAGGGAATCAACGCGCCGTGGTCGCCGCGGACGCAAGTTACGTCCGTGTCTTCATAACAATATTTGCAGTCAGGGCAAATCTTCATTATGCAAAGACGGGTCGCTTGACTCTCCGCACGTCGGGCGATCCGGAAAGGAGCATGAAACGTAGGCGGGCTATCCGAAGAACACTTCCGCCACGCGATATATTTCGTCGTCGAGATACTTGATGTTTTCGACGGCATCGTCGAGCGGGACGCCCACCACGCTCGTCCCACGCAGCGCGACCATCTGTCCCCATTCGCCCGCGGCGACCATCTCGCACGCCTTGACACCGAAGCGCGTCGCCAGCACGCGGTCGAAGGCTGTGGGAGAGCCGCCCCTCTGCACGTAGCCGAGGTTTGTGACGCGCGCCTGTATTCCCGTGTAGCGCTCGATTTCACGCGCGAGATAAAAGCTGATGCCGCCGAGCCTTCCCGCTTTATAAATCTCCGCGCGTTGTTCGGGCGTCAGAAAATCCTCTTCCACATGAGGTTGCGCGTATTCGGCGACGACCACGACCGAGAAAGGCCGTCCCTGCGTTTCGCGCTGTCTGAGCAGAGCACAGACCTCGGAGATTCTAAAGGGACGTTCGGGGACGAGCACGACATCGGCCCCGCCCGCGATGCCTCCGTAGGCGGCGATCCATCCGGCATGTCTGCCCATGACCTCGACCACCATCACGCGATGGTGCGATTCCGCCGTCGAGTGGAGACGATCAACCGCGTCCGTGACGACGCTGATGGCCGTGTCGAATCCGAAGGTGAAGTCCGTGCCGCACAAATCGTTATCAATCGTTTTGGGAATCCCGACAACAGGGTACTGGTGATCCCTCCACATATCACGCGCCGCGCGCAGAGTGCCTTCGCCGCCGACGACGATGAGTGAATCGAGTTGATGTTTTTCCCAGTTCACGCGGATGCGCCCGACGCTCTCTTCGTCTTCGGGGTTAACGCGCGACGTGCCGAGAATCGTGCCGCCGCGCGGCAGGATGCCGGTCACGGATTGACGCGTCAAAACTTCTATGTCGTCTTCGATCAGCCCGCGCCAGCCGTTTTTGATGCCGAGCACTTCAGCGCCGCCGGGCAGCGTACTGGCACGTCGGACGACCGCGCGGATGACGGCGTTGAGTCCCGGACAATCACCGCCGCCGGTTAGAATTCCCACATGCAGGCTCATAAAACTTTGCGCTCGAAGTTCCGGCGCAATTGACCGGACGACTAATTTGCGTTGATTTGTTGCCGGGCCTATAATCGCGCGGCCAACAGTAGCATGTCAAACAAGTGGAGTTTAGTGCGCCACACGCGTCTGTACGGACGCGCGACAGGCGTGCGCGAGCACGGTGCAGACCAAAGACAATCCATTAATTTTGAGCGTAGATTCGGCCACAGGGAAGCGAAGCGCGGCGTTGATGCGCGGCCTGCTTCTCCTCGCGCAGGTCGCAACGGATCGCTCGCAGCAGCCCTCCGTGAATATCTTACGAGACATCGAGGGGTTGTTCGTCGAAGCTTCTCTCCAGATAGGCGACGTGGATTTGTTTGCAGTGACGACGGGGCCGGGAAGTTTTACGGGCGTGCGCGCGGGGTTGGCGACGATGAAGGGCATGGCTGTGACT
>JBAVPI010000124.1:0-5188 GCA_049692915.1 Pyrinomonadaceae bacterium | reverse complement strand
GCCCCGCGCCGCTGAGCCTCGGTGAGCCGGCCGTGATTTCCGTGCCGGAGCCGGAGAGGGCGGCGGAACGTCGTCCCTATTAGGCGACGGCGATGCCGAACAACGGCATGCACCCGACCGCGAATAGCGCGGCTTTCATCTGCAAGACTTGGCCTTAATCCCGTTGTGTGCGCGGCGGGTGATGCCGGGCGTTGGGCGCTTAACTTGGAGCTCAAAGCCAGAGACATTCTGAGAGGGTAATAATGATGAAATGCGCAGCCTGTGGAGGTACTGCCTTAGTTGAGGGCACACTGATGGATGCAAACAGCACCAACGACATCTCTTTCAAAGCCGGCGGGACTTCTTTTATTAAGCGTATCTTTGGCGTCGCGAATCGGCGCATCATCCGTGCCTACGGGTGCCTTCATTGTCAGCACTTGCAGCTCGCCGTTGAGTTCAGCGAGAGCGATTTAGAGCGTTATCAAGAGTTCGAGGGTCAGCAGCCCAGTGTGCTTGACAGGATAAACACAGTGCCGACAGAACCAGAGGAATGAATTAGCCTCCCTAGTGCGCGCCCAACAACGGCATGCACCCGACGCCCCTTTAGCGTGCCTCTCATGTACATTGTGTCGGGGCGCGGGTGATGCCAAGCGTTAGATCAACTTTTCTAATTCCACGAAATAACTCTTTTGTGTAATTGGAAAGAGCAATACAAAAACAGAACTTGTGACGAATCTTCTCTGAAAATGAAAAAAGCCTAGCACTTCTGTAAGTTTAGAGTGCCGGGCTTTTTTATTGGGGGGTTCAGTTTTAAGTGAACTCTCACTGTAATGTTGAGTACGCGGGAAACCTTCCTTAATTTCAGCCAAACAGGATGCTTTACAATTTCTGTGAAGCGCCCTCTTGCATGGTAGGTGGGACGTGCGCGTAAATATCAAGAGGGAGCGTGATTGTTGACTGACCTAATCTCTCGCTAACAAACTTTGCATTCTCTCCTGCTAGAAGTAAGAGCGTGGCGCAGTTATGTCTGAGGTCATATAGCCGTACACTTGGGGCCGTCCGGCAAACCTTACGGACGTGGGAGCGGCAAAAATAAGCGGCATGGGAACTAAACGGGCGACCCGGCTTTGAGCAGGAGTCGCCCTTTTCATTTGCGCTTTGTTTCAGGTTGCGAGTAGGCGTCGGTTAATTCTTCGGAGGCGTGACGGGGTTCGTCTCGTCGAGGACGATTTTCCATTTTCCGCCGCGTTGCTTCTTCCAGATACGCAAAAAGTTTCCGCCCTCGGATGGCTTGGCGTCGGCGGCGTTTTGTTTCAGTTCATAAGTGCCGTAGGCGTAGCCGAGGTCGCCGGAGCGAGATGCGCCGGTCTTCAACGTCTGCCATGTGACGATGCCCGGCCTGCTGACGAGTGCTGCGCGCGACGCATCCCTGCCAATTACGGGAAAACTGTTTTGCCGGTAGAGTCGAACATCCGCGTCGGCGAACGAGAGAAATGCCTTCTCAGTCCCCTTCGATTGATAAGCCTTCGCCAATCCACGTTCGGCATCAAGCAGGCTCGCTCGCACGGCTTCAACGTCAAGGCTTCGAGCATCGCCGCCCTCGTCCGCTTTTCTCGTCGCCGGATATTGCAGTACGGAGACGGCAGCGGAAGACGGTGCGGGGTGTTGAATGCCCATGTCAACCTCAAACTTCCAAGAGCCGTCCGGCTGCTTGCGCCAGAGCGTCACGTAGTGGCCGTTGCCCTGAGCGTCTTTGTCGGTCGCGTGTGCACGGAACTCAAACGGGCCTGTCGTGTAGCCGAGGTCGCCTGCGCGCGACACATCGGCGTAGATCGGTTGCCACGAAAGCAGGCCCGCCGGCGCGGGATTGGTTGCGAGCCATGTCTCTCTGGCGTTGACCGCCGCGCGGCGAAAGACTACGCCGTCGGGCGCGGCAAACGCGATGAAGGCGTCCTTGATGCCGCGCTCCCCCGCGGTGCGCGAGAAAGCGCGTTCGGCTTCGACGACCGCGCGCAGGTTCGCCGTCATCCCCGTCTCCTGCGCGCCACCTCGCACAAAGATCGTCCCAACCGCCAGACAAAATAGCAGACAGGCGAACACACTTTGTTTCATCTCAAAATTTCTCCTGAAGCGCTGACACACTGTCTCCCGCTTACACGCTTTAACTTTGCCCGTGTCGTTCAGAGACACTAAAGCTCTTAAGGTAAGCGGGCACGCGGGTCTGGCTCGCCAAACGCGGATCGCCTTCAGCCGCGCCCGCTTCAAGCGCGAGCGGGAGCACTCCGGCCCAGACCTTTAACTCGTAGTCTTCATCATCGTCGAGCGGCGGGCCGGTGCGCACCTTGGCCGACGCTTCCGACAACGGCAGCGCGAGCACGAGCGTCGCGTTGAGTTCGGCGGGGTTGGGCTGTCGCACGTCGTCCCAGCGGCCCGGCACGACGTGTTCGGAAAAGGCGCGCAGAGCGTCGAGTTTGGCGCTTTCGTCTTCGACCACGACAGCCCGACCGAAGACGACGACGGATCTATAATTCATCGAATGATGGAAGGCCGAGCGCGCGAGCACCAGCCCGTCAACCAGAGTCACGGTGACGCAGACCTCGACGCCTTCGCCAAGCGTCCTTAACATCCTGCTCGCGCGCGACCCGTGGATGAACAGTTGATCGCCGACGCGCGCGTAGCCTGTGGGGATGACGAAGGGCTTCTCGTCAACGACGAACCCGACGTGGCAGATGAACCCTTCGTCGAGAATCGCATAGACGCTCGCGCGGTCATACTCGCCTCTTTTCGGCAGGCGTTTCAACGTCGTTCGTTTCGTCGGCTCAATCCTGCTCATCACGGCCTCCGGCATTTTCCGTCTCGCGCTTCCAAAGTTTCTGCGACGGCACACGAAGCGCGCGGTTGAACTTGCTCGAAGCGTTCTCCCAAGCGATGATCGCCGTCAACTCGACCAGCGCGTCCTCTTCATAAAACTGACGCAGGCGCGCGAACAGTTCATCGTCCACGTCGCGCTCCGTGAAGGTCATCGCGTCGGCGTATTCGAGCGCGCATCTCTCGGCCTCGTCATAGAGCGGACTCGTCGCGTATTCACCGAGCGCCAGAATCTTCTCCGCATTGATGCCAAGTTCACCGCCCACGGCGGCGTTGATATCCTGTCAAAACTCGCAATTGTTGATTGCGGCCACGCGCCGGTTGATTAAAGCCCCCAGCTTCGGATCAATGAGGCCTGACGCGTCGAGACCCTGCCACATCCCGCGAGCGCCCCGGAAGATGGTCGGGCGACGCGCGTAGAGCAGATGGTTGAGAAGCGGCGCGCCCCACTTTTTCGCCTGCGCCTCAAGGACGCGTCTCGTGTAATCGTCAACCTCTGCGGGATTGACTTCGCGGATGCGCGCCATTGCGATTCTCCTTTGACGGCAGACGAAAGAACGCCCGCCCTCTCTGTGAAGAGCGACGGGCGTTCCTCACATTGTCGCTGTCACTCGCTCACTCTCCGTCAGCGTTCGCCCGTACACCGATTAATCAAACCTTTGACGTTCTTTGACGGACGATTAATTCGCTCGCCGCCGCTCAATACTTCGGAACGCTCGGATCAACTTCATTCGACCATGCCGTGATGCCGCCTTTGAGGTTGACGAGGCGACCGGTGAAGCCCGCGCTCGTGAGCGCTTCGATGGCCTTGGCGCTACGGCCTCCCATCTTGCAATGCACGACCGTCTCGCGGCTCGCGTCAATCTCTTCCTGACGGTTGACCACCTGACCGAGCGGAATCAACTTCGCGCCGGGGATGCGCGCGATGTCATACTCGTTCGGCTCGCGCACGTCTATGATCTGGATGTCTGCGCCGCTGTCGAGGCGCTCCTTCAATTCGGTGGCGGTCATCTCTTCCATCTGCTTCTCCTCCAATTGTGTGTCGCTTGAGCCTTGCATCGCTGCCGGACGCAAGCCGCAAAACTCTTCGTAGTCAATCAACTCTTTGATCGTCGCACCCTCGCCGCACACGGGGCACGCGGGGTCTTTGCTCAACTTCAACTCGCGGAAGCGCATCTTCCATGCGTCGAAGAGCAGCAGGCGGTTGATGAGCGAGTCGCCCGCGCCGAGGATGAGCTTGATCGTCTCGTTCGCTTGAATCGCACCGACGATGCCGGGCAACACGCCAAGCACGCCGCCCTCCGCACACGACGGCACGAGGCCCGGCGGCGGCGGTTCAGGATAGAGGCAGCGATAGCACGCGCCGCGCTCCGCCCAGAAAACGCTCGCCTGACCCTCGAAGCGAAAGATCGAACCATAGACGTTCGGTTTACCGAGCAGCACGCACGCGTCGTTGACGAGATAGCGCGTCGGAAAATTATCCGTGCCGTCCACCACGATGTCGTAGTCGCGAAAAAGATCGAGCGCGTTCTCGCTCGTCAGGCGCGTCTCATAGGTCTCAATGCGGACGTGCGGATTAATGTCCGAGAGACGGTCGCGCGCCGACTCGATTTTTGGCCTGCCGACATCCTTCGTCCCGTGCACGATCTGCCGCTGCAAGTTCGACGCGTCAACCACGTCGAAGTCCACGACGCCGAGCGTGCCGACGCCCGCCGCAGCCAGATACATCCCCGTCGGAGCGCCCAAGCCTCCCGTCCCGATCATCAGCACGCGCGCCGCCTTCAACTTTCGCTGCCCCTCCATGCCGACCTCCGGCATGATGAGGTGACGACTGTAGCGCGCAATCTCATCGTTCGAGAGCGTGGGGAGTTCTGCCGACGCCGCGCCTGTTTCCCGCGCCGCCGTTGCGACCACTTGACCGGCAGCGTTCATCTCCCTCTCCGTCGCCGCGCCGCCCGCAATCGCAGGCACGATGGAGATTACGTCGCCGTCCTTAATCGTGGTTTCAAGCCGCCCCGACTGCCGTATGTCCTCGTCGCCGACATAGACGTTGACGAAATTCCTGAGTGCGCCCCCCTCGTTGTAAAGGTGCTTGCGCAACTCGGCATGCTCGCCCATCACAACGTCGAGCGCCGCGCCCACCGTCTTTGCCTCGACTTCAATCTCCGACTTATCGCCCGCGAATTGTCTCAACGCGGTCGGAATGATGATTGTTACTGCCATGTCTTCTAACTCCTTAACTGCAATTCACTCAAAATCAATCCTGTGCACTCTTAATCTCTTCTTCGTTAAACTTCGAGCGGTCGGTCTCCAACTCCCACGAGCGCAGGTCAACGGCGCG
>JBAVPI010000123.1:0-5018 GCA_049692915.1 Pyrinomonadaceae bacterium | reverse complement strand
GACGGCGACGATGCGCCCGACGATGCCGTCCGGCGTGGCGACGGGCATGTTCACGTCAATGCCTTGCAGCGTGCCCCGGTTGATGATGATGGAGTTGAACCAGACGGAAGGGTCGCGCGCGATGACGCTGGCGGCGACGGGCGAGTAGCCGACCTCCTGCTTGAAGTCGAGCATCTTCTGGAGTTCCGCGTTCTGGTCGCGCGCGGCCCGTGCGTCGCGCAGTTCCGCTTCCGCCGCGTTGAGTCTTTCCTTAAGGCTCTCGTTTTCGGCTTCGGCATTGCGCATGTTGGCGATGCGCTGGAAGAACCCTACTCCTGTGCCGCCGACGCCCGTCGCCGCACGCTGAAACGGCGAGAGGGCGGCCTGACCCCAGACGCGGAAGACGCGTTGTTTGGTGACGGTGTCCTTCGCGTCCCAACTCATCAGTCCGAAGTTGAAGGCGAGCAGGACGAGCAGCCAGACGGGAGCGCGCTGCCGTATCTCTTTCTGCGTGCTGCGTGCCATAAGTAGTGAATGGTGAATGGGGAACGGTGAATGGAGCGAAGGCGCGTGACCGCTCTCGATTTACCGTTGACCATTTACTATTAACCGTCTTCACGCTCCGCCGGTCAGATTGTTGTCCCACTTGACGCGCTTGAGGAGGTTGAAGTCGGAGAGCATCTTGCCTGCGCCGAGCACGACGGACGAGAGCGGGTCTTCGGCGATGGAGACGGGCAGGCCCGTTTCTATCGAGAGACGGCGGTCGAGATTCTTCAAGAGCGCGCCGCCGCCCGTCATGACGATGCCGCGCTCAACGATGTCGGCGGAGAGTTCCGGCGGCGTGCGCTCCAGAGCGACGCGCACGGCGTTGACGATGGTGGCGACGGAATCGGCGAGCGCCTCGCGGATTTCCTCGTCGGTGATGGTGATGGTCTTCGGGATGCCTTCGATGAGGTTGCGGCCTCTCACGTCCATCGAGAGCGGTTCGTCTAAGGGGAAGCCCGACCCCAGTTCGATCTTGATGGCTTCCGCCGTGCGCTCGCCGATCAGGAGGTTGTACTTGCGTTTGATGTACTGCGTGATGGCCTCGTCCATCTCGTTGCCTGCGACGCGCACGGCGCGCGAATAGACGATGCCGGAAAGCGAGATGACGGCGATATCGGTCGTGCCGCCGCCCACGTCCACGATCATGTTGCCGTGCGGCTCGGTGATGGGAAGCCCTGCGCCGATGGCCGCGCACATCGCTTCTTCGACGAGATAGACTTCGCTCGCCTTCGCGCGGTAGGCCGAGTCTTCGACGGCGCGGCGCTCGACCTGCGTAATTTCGGAGGGGATGCCGATGACGACGCGCGGGGAAACCCACGTCTTGCCGTTGTGCGCCTTGCGTATGAAGTGCTGGAGCATCTTCTCCGTGACTTCAAAGTTAGCGATCACGCCGTCCTTCATCGGGCGGATGGCGACGATGTTGCCGGGCGTGCGTCCGAGCATCTCTTTGGCCTCTTTACCGACGGCCTCGACCTGATTCGTGACTTTGTTGATGGCGACGATGGACGGCTCGCTGACGACGATGCCGCGCCCCTTGGCATAGACGAGCGTGTTGGCCGTGCCGAGGTCAATTGCCAGATCACTGGAGAAAAGACTGAAAATTGATTTAAATGCCATGTAAACTGTGCCGCACCTTACTCATTAAAAGATAAAGAGCCTGAAACCGGAAGAGGCCGAAGGGGGAGACACGACAGCTTCCGGCTCATGCCGCAGAACGAACTGCCAAAGATACACCGAAAGCCGCCCCGTGCGCTAACCGCGAGACACTCACGCGTGATTTGGTATGGGACAAGCAAATGCTAAGAACTTGACGGGCCGTAACTTCTCCGAGCGGGGGGTGTTTGCCGGTGGCCTTTGATCTACTGAAATGCTTTACAGCATGTGCGCTGAAATGTCTATCACTTTTTTCGCGCCCCGCAGGGAAAACGCTTGACTTCACACGCCGCCGGGCATATCTTGCGCGCGTTCTCAATCGCTCGATTCCTGCCGGCGCATCCTTCGCAAACGCGTCGGCCTCACGCCAACACTTCAAACAGCGGCCACGCGGCACTTGCGTTCGGACATCAGCATTTAGACCACGCCAGCGTCGCGCGTCGGCCCGAAAGGAGCACTCACGATGCCAGATAATCGAGTTAGCGCAACGCTCTCCGACGCCGACCGGCAGGCGGTACTCGCCGCCATCGGGACGATCAAACAGAAACTCCCTTTTCTCGTTGACCTCACGACGGAGGAACGCCGCAAACTGCTCAAAATGGGCGACTCCGGGCGCACCTTCGTGGATCAGGCGCTGACCGTGGCGACGCAGAACACGGACATCCTGCCGCGCTCCTTCGACGTGGACGAATTCCGGCAGGACGTTGAACTGCTGTCGGCCCTGCAACCAATCGTGGCGGCGCTCGCGCAGTTGCACGAACTCGTCGAAGACACGTATCTCGAAGTCGGCAGCGAAGCTTACGCGGCAGCTTTGGCCGTCTACAACTACACGCGCACGGGCGGCAAGGGCGCGGCCCTCGACACCGCCCTCGACGGCATGGCCCGCCGTTTCGCACGCAAAACCAGCAAACAACCACCCGCCCCGCCCGCGAAATAGCCGCCGAAAAGCCCCTTCCGGCCCTCATTTCCCGTCCCGGAGAGTCAATGTCGGCTCTCCGGGACGGACATTTCCCTCCCAGACACCCAACCGAGGCCCTCCAAGAGGGAAAGTTGGGTCTTTGATATAGGCCGTCGGGTCTTTGATATAGGTCGTCGGGTCTTTGATATAGGACAGAGAGTCTTTGATATAGGCCGTCGGGTCTCTGATATAGGACGGAGAGTCTTTGATATAGGCCGGAGAGTCTTTGAGATAGGACGATGGGTCTTTGAGATGGGCCGTCGGGTCTTTGATATATGTCGTCGAGCCTTTGATATAGGTCATTGGGCCTCAAAGACGGAACGACGGCCCTCCGGGACGCAACAAAGTATCCCCGATACAGGCGAACGGCCCTCCAAAACGGAAACCTCCGTCCCAAACACGCAAAGACGGCCCTTCGGAACGGAACAAAGTTACTAAAAGTGACACCACACCCCATCACGCGGCGGATTCGGGGTATGATGCGGCATGCGTTCCGTCTAATACATAGTTGAGCGGCACGTTGATTGATTCCGCTCAATTGAAATAATCTGCACATTAAGATGAATGAAATTATTTCCTATTTCGCAGGCAAGGTGGCTGACAAAATCCCATCATTTATACTTTCTCGGCTGCTTCCGCCAAAGAAGGTTGCCGAACAAGTGAAAGTGAATCTGAGAGGTAATAATGCAATTTGCTTAGAGTTAAATTCAGAAAATCCGCAGATTGATATTTGGTTTGAAATCATAAACCTGAGCAATCTGAAGCTTAATCTTAATCGCCTTCTAATAGAGGTTTGGTTCTCGCAGCGAGTTTTCGAGGGGTCTATATTGAAGCGGTACGATGTACCACCGAGGGGAATCGTGAGTGATATTCGTTATTGGCAGAGTCTTACAATCGCCCAAAAGAGTCGGATTGAATCATCCCAATCTCAAGGTGGGCAAATCTATATTTCCCTGACAGCGTATTTTGAATCTAAGGTTGGAATTGTTGAGGTGAACAATACAATCGAACGCAGCTCCGTCAAGGGGTAGGGAGAATCATTCGCGGGCTGCCCGGCAACGGCATGCACACGACCGCAATCAAACGCATCTCTCAACGTTACCTTGTCCGTATCAGCGTCGGATGCGGGCGGGTGATGCCGAACGTCAGATGTCTCTATTCCTCTCACATAGGAAGTAATCTCTGCTATTCTGCGCATCAGTGGATCAGTATGGAGAACTAATCATGCCTAATCGCAAGAATCTGATTGAAACAGACCCTGAAAAACTCGGCGGCACGCCTGTTTTCTATGGCAGTCGTGTACCTATCAAGAATCTATTTGATTGTTTGGAAAGCGGTGAATCCCTCGATGAATTCCTTGACCAGTTCCCGACCGTCTCACGAGAGCAGGCTTTAGCGGTCTTGGAAGAATCCAAAGAGAGATTGCTTATCAGTTATGAAAGTGCTGCTTGATGAATGTGTCACACGCTATCTGAAGCGTGATTTTACCGGACACGAAATTCTCACGGTCGAGGAAGCCGGGTTTAAAGGCTTGAAGAACGGTCAACTATTGCAGGCTGCGTCCGCTCAGTGGGATGTGTTGGTGACGGTAGATCAGAATCTTGAGTATCAACAGAATCTTAACACCCTCACCATTGCAGTCATCGTGCTCAAGGCGAAGAGGAGCACACATCCAATGTTGAAGCCTTTGATGCCGCAGGTGCTTATAACTCTTGAGAAGATAAAGCCCGGTGAAGTAATCATAGTAAGTTAATGCGGACAGCGGCATCTAACGGCACGCACCCGACCACGAGCAGGCTCGGCTCACGCTAAACTTTATCAATCGGTTTCGACGGCGTAGCGGACGCAGTTCTTGCGCGCGGCTTTGGCTTCATACATGGCCGTGTCGGCGCAGGCGATGAGTTGTTGAGGCGAGTGCGCGTGTTGCGGGAATGAGGCGACGCCGAAGGAGGCCGTCAGGCTGAGGCGCAGGTTGCGACCGCCGGTGAAGGTGTGCCGCGCGATGTGCTCGCGGATGCGGTCGGCGACGTGCGACGCCTGATCTATGCCGGTTTCGGGCAGGATGGCGATGAACTCGTCGCCGCCGTAGCGCGCCACCACGTCCGTGTCGCGCAGGGAAGTGAGGATCACCGCCGCCATCTCCATCAGGACGTGCGAGCCGACGAGATGCCCGTGACAATCGTTGATGCGCTTGAAGTCGTCGAGGTCGAGGAAGACAGCCGAGACAGACGAGCCGTAGCGTCGCGCGCGTTTGAGTTCGCCGACGAGATACTGGCGCAGGAAACGCGCGTTGTGGAGTTTCGTCAGATCGTCAGTCTGCGACAGCCGCTCGGCCTCCGCGATGCGGACGGCGTTCGAGAGCGCAGCCGTCAGCGGCAAAGAG
>JBAVPI010000122.1:0-3922 GCA_049692915.1 Pyrinomonadaceae bacterium | reverse complement strand
GGGCAGGCGTGATGCTGGTCGAGACGGGAGAGAGCGTGGCCTTCAACGGCGCGCAACTGTTTCCGATGCAGAGCGTTTACAAGCTGCCCATCGCGATGGCCGTCTTGCATCAGGTTGACGGCGGCGCGTTGAAACTCGAACAGAAAATCAGCGTGGAGAAGAGCGATTTCGTCGCGAGCGGCCAGCGCAGTCCGATTCGTGACGCTCATCCGCGCGGCGTGGAAATGAGCGTCGGCGAATTGTTGGATTTCATGGTGAAGGAGAGCGACGGCACGGCCTGCGATGTCCTGTTACGAATTTTGGGCGGGCCGGAGAAGGTCACGGAATATCTTCGCGAGTCGGGCCTGCCGGACATCAACGTGGTGTCTTACGAGAAAGAGTTGGGACGCGACGTAAAGGTGCAATATCAAAACTCGGCTACGCCCGAATCAATGCTCCGCCTGCTGCGAATGTTGCAGGAGGGGCGCGGGATGTCGGCGTCGAGCCGGAGTTTATTGCTTGAAATTATGACGAAGTCCGTGCCGGGGCCGCGACGCATTAAGGGGCTGTTGCCCGCGGACGCATCGGTGGCGCACAAGACCGGAACTTCCGGCACAGCGAACGGATTGACCAGCGCGACGAACGACGTGGGACTCATCACGCTACCCGACGGGCGTCATCTGGCAATCGCGGTCTTCGTCTCGGACACGAAGACGGACGAGGCGACAAGAGAAGGCGTCATCGCGAAGATCGCACGCGCGTCGTGGGATTGCTGGACTGGACAGTAGGCCGTGCCGGGCAATGAATACTGCTCATGTAAAACAGCCAATGAGCCACAAATGAGTTTACTATTACAAGCGAACGCGGGCGTTCATTGCCTTGACCGGAAGGCCACAACTTAAAGGAGAGACATGACCGAAACAGACCGCCTGAAGTATTTGCGAATAGCATTGTTAGCGGTGGGACTAATCTTCATCTTCGGGATTTACCCTCTGACCATCATCTGGCCCTCCGGCTGGTCTTGGCACACGGAGGGACATTCGCATTACCTACAGATGATACTTGGCATCTACGCTACACTCGGCGTCTTTCTCGTCATCGCCTCACGCAATCCTCTGGCGCACCTGAGCCTGATCTGGTTCGCCGTCTGGTCAAGCATAGTGCACGGCCTCATCATGGCGGCGCAGTCTATTACCGACCCTCACCAGATAGGGCATTTGTGGGGTGATGTTTTAGCTTTGCTCGCTATCGCGGTGGTGCTGGCGTTGTTGACCCCACGCGGAGAAAAGGCAGGCATTCTCCAATCGGCGACTTAACAAGTCGTTCGAGATGCGCCTTAATTACTCTTCCCTGCGCGATCCTTAAACGGCATCAGGCTCTCTACGGATTTGTAAATCTGTAAGTACATCTGCGTCTCGCGCGGGATGAGGATGCGCCACGAGTCGCCGCCGCGTCGGATGTAGCCGGGGAGTTTGGCGGAGTTCGAGTTGTAACCGGCGGCGACGAGTTCGGGCTTCGTCGCCTGCTTGTTGGCGAGCGCGGCTTGCACGTCGAGGTCGAGCGCGAGTTCGTTCCAGTTGTCCTGCATGTGCAGGAGCATCGCTTCGAGCGCGTTGCCGTGGTTGCGCATCCCCGCGACGAAATCGGGGTTGAGGCCCGCGCCCGGATGAAGACGCCGGAGCATAAAATAGGTCGAGGGAATCATCTGCACCATGCCGCCCGCCCCCGCGCTGCTGACCGAGTAGCGATAGGTGTCGAGATCGTTCAAGGCGAAGAGGCCGTAAACTTCGCCGTAGAGAGCGCCGCGGTCTTCGCGTCGAAAGCGGTCGTGGTCAACGTGCTCGACGACGCAGAGTCGCTCGGCGATGTCAACGATCTCAGGCGAGATGAGATTGCCCTTGCCCTTCAAACGCCCCGCCGCCAGATCGAGCATCGTGTGGACGTAAGCCTGCCCCGTCTTCACCAACTCCGGCGACATGAGCGCCGTGTGCGCCGCCGTATAGTAAGCCATCTCGCGATAGACGCCGCCCTTCTCAATCGGGTACTCGACGACGAGCGGCCACAACTGCCGCCCCGTCGCCGCGTCCGAAATGACGACCGCCGTGTTGACGTAATTCGGTCGGACGATTTGCAGCCGGACGTTTAAGCCTTGCGAAGTCGAAAGCACGGTCTCCGCGCCGCGCGTCAGGAAAGCCTGCTTCGTCAACGTCAGCAAATGAATCTTTGACGACTCGTGGTCGAGCGCCGCGATTGTCACAAAGGAAATGTTCGGCGTCATGGCCGTCGGCGTCAGGCGCGACTTGAGCAGACGTTCGGCCTCGGCGAGCGACGTGCGAAACTTGTTGGCGGACAGCGAGCGCGCAGGTTGCAACGGCGCGACCTGCACAACTGTCGGAGCAGGAAACACGGGGACGCTCACGGGCGGCTGCATCACGACGGGAGACGACGGCGTTATGACCGGCGTCGCGCTTGTCTTCGGCGTCGTGCTTGACTGTGGACTGCCTGTCGGCGTCGTGTTGGGTTTGCTTCCCGGTAAGAGCGCGGGCGTTGCGTCCGGCACGGGTGCAGGGTTCTGATGGGGCGTTTGCACGCCCGATGTCGGAGAGTTAACCACGCGCGGGCGCGAGTACGTCGGAGACGGAGTTGGCGTCTGCGCGCGCGCCGCGAGCGACGCAGACAATACGGACGCCGACAATGACAGCAAAAACAACGTGCGATTCTTCATAATCATAACTCTGACTGCGTTGAGTGTTGGCCGACTACCATCGTAAAGGCCCTGTTAAGATTCGCGCGCGAGGCTTTCGGTTGTCAATCAAAGAGAGGCGGGATGCTTGATGGACGGAGACTTGGCGGGAGCATGTTCGCGGGAACATCCGGAAGTTTGGTTAACCCAAGCCTCCGGCCTTAAATCTCCCGCAGACCGCCCGCCATCGCGCCCGCCGCCGAGGCCGCGAGGTCTTTGAGCGCGCCCGTCTTCTGCATCAGTCGAAAGCGCATCGCGAGCATGTAGCCCGCGCTGAAGCCGAGGCTCGCGTCCAGTTCATAGAGTTCACGCGTGAGCGCCCTCTGCGAGACACGCTCCAACGCATGACGCAGTTCCGTGGTGGCCGCCTCGACGCTCTCAACGAGCGAGACCTCCAACTCTCCGCCCGCACGCGTGCGACGACGACGCGAGTGCTCACGCAGACGCGCGCGCGCTTCATCCTGAACCTTCCCCGTCGCCAGCACGAAGAGATGCGAAGCGTTGACCTCCGCATCCGTGTCGAGCGCGCGGCGAGCATGCGCGGCTGTGAATTCCCCGTCGCGCAAGACGAACAGAAATCCTTCGCCGCACGCGTGCGCGAGCACCTGTGCCTCCGCATCGGCGCTGGCCGCGCGCGTCGCAATCTGTTTTTCCGGGATGCCGAGTTCGAGCAATGCAGCGCGGAAACTGGTCAGCAGCCACGCTCCGTCCTTCATCATCGAAGTCGCGGTCGGCGTCGGCGTCACTAACTCTTCGGCGCGTTCGTCCGCGACCGCCGAGCCGCACTCGCTACAGACGGCGTTGCTGGCCGTGATGATCGCCAGCGCATCCGGCGAAGGCAGGCGGAAGAGCGAACGCCCGTCTTTGCGGCAACTGACGAGCAACTCGCGACGGACGAGGCCAGCGCCCGCCAGTTTCGCGACAAGTGATTCCTGCGCAGGCCCTTGCCCTCCGCTGCTGTTCAGCATCTCAGCCACGCGCCCGCCCGCGTGCGCCTCGCCGAGCCGTTGCAGGAAGTGCCTCGCTTCCTCGTCCTCCAAAATTTCGACGGCGCGTGAACGCTCCGCCGCATCTGCCGCACGCGCGGGAGTCTGCGGCGACGCGGTTTCGTTTTGGGTCGGGGCGAAGAGTGATAAATTCGCGTCCGCACGCTCGTTGCGCCGACGCCAAGTGATGCTGCTCGCCGCCGCGGACTCGCCG
>JBAVPI010000121.1:0-4282 GCA_049692915.1 Pyrinomonadaceae bacterium | reverse complement strand
GGGTTGGGCGAAGTGGCGCTGCGCAGGAACAACGCGGCTGCTGCGTCCGCGCGTTTCAATGAAGCCGCCCGCGCCGACGGCGAATATGCTTCGACGCTCGTTGCGCGCGCCGCCCGTCTCAAATCGGAGACCCCGCCCGTCGTTGACGAGGCGTTGAAAAATGCCGTCGGGCTGCTCGACGCAGCTATCCGCAGCGGCAGGAAGACGGAACTCGAAGCGCAGATCGCGCCCGGCGAATTGACGGGCTTCATCCGTGGCATCGTCAGTTCGCAGCCCGAAGCGTGGCAGACGCGCCTCCTGCGCACGGAGGCGCTCGGCGCAAACCGTGTGGACGCAGACGTGGCCGTGACGGGCAAGACATCGGGCCGCGATTTCGTCGCCACGGCGGTGATGAGCTTCACGCGTCAGGCGGGCGTCTGGAAACTAACGGACATACGCTACTTCGAGGAGCGCAAGCCCAATGCCGCAACTCCCTGAAGTCGAGCGTCGAGCCGCCCGCGTCAAACTGCTTTTGATGGACTGCGACGGCGTGCTGACGGACGGGCGCATCACGCTCATCGGCGAGGACGACGAGCAGAAAAGTTTTCACACGCGCGACGGTCACGGACTTGTTTTGCTGCATCGCGCGGGCCTGCGCTCCGGCATCATTTCGGGCCGGGCGTCGAAGGCGGTCGTACGTCGCGCGCACGATCTCGGCATCACTTTCGTGCGGCAGGGCACGCTCGACAAAGTTGCCGTCTTCGACGAATTGATGGCGAGCGCCGGAGCGGACGCATCGGAGACGGCTTTCGTCGGCGACGACGTGACGGACATTCCGCTCATGCATCGCTGCGGGTTCGCCGTCGCCGTCGCAGACGCCGTTGCCGAGACGCGCGCCGCCGCGCACTACGTCACAACCGGTGCGGGCGGCTATGGCGCAATCCGCGAAGTCTGCGAGTTGATTTTGAAAGCACAGGGCCGCTGGGCCGAACTGATAAAAAAATACACGGAATCAAACGTTGAATGAGATTGACGAACCGGCGATGGTGAATACAAAACTGTTCTCGTCTTTCAATCATCGCTCAACATTCTGCACTTATCATTTCTTTTAAAAGCGGGGAGTTCAAGATGACGAATGACAAACGACCTGCCGTGTTGTACGTGGAAGACGTGTCGGACACGCGCGATCTCGTGGAGTTCAGTCTCTCGCAGGATGGCTTTGCGGTTACGTCCGTGCGGACGGCGGGCGAGGGCATCGAACAGGCGCGCAATAACAAGTTCGCTGTGATCCTCTTAGACATCGGCCTGCCGGACAAAGACGGCCTTGAACTGTGCCGCGAAATACGCACCTTCGATCAGGAGACGCCGGTCGTCTTCTACACAGCCTTCGGCGACCTCCTCGACATGAAAGAGGCGAGTGCCGCGGGCGCGCAAGCCTGCCTGCGCAAACCCGAAGATACGGCCCAACTCGGCATGCGTCTCCGAAAGATTGTCGGCGAAACGGAGTGAATCACGACTAGGGTTCACACCGCCGCTACTTTGTTCTGGACTTGCTCACGCGCTTGCGTGTCGGAGTGCGTTTAGAGCTTTTCTTCCGCGCAACATTCTTTCTTTCCACCCCTTGAGCTTCGGGAGAGAAACTCTCGCGGCATAGTTGCAGAAACGTCTGGCAGACCGGCGAGAGGTAGCCGCCGCTCAGACGTGCGACGCCGAGTTCCCAATTAATCCGCGCGCCCTCGATCCACCAGCGCACGAGCTTGCCGCGCTCCACGTCCTCGCGCGCCGTGCTCAGAGGCACGATCCCGACGCCCATGTCGGCGGCGACCATATTTTTGATGGCGGCCTGCCTACTCAATTCCATCGCCACTGTCGGCTTGAGTCCCGCCTCTGCGAAGAATTCGTCAATCAGTCGGCGCGTGTTGCCGCCGCGCTCGCCGAGAATCAGTTTCTCGCCCGCGAGGGAAAAGGCGCTGACCACGCGTTGCTTGGCGAGCGCGTGGCGCGGGCTGGCGATGGCGACTAATTGATCGTGGTTGAGAATCTCCGTCTCCACGTTACGCGCCGCGACCGGCAGCGAGACGAATGCGAGATCGAGTTCGCCCGCGAGGATGTGCTTGACGAGTTGCTCGCTCGTGCCCGACGTGACGGAAATCTCCGCGTGCTTGTGACGCCGCTTGAGTTCCTTGAGGATGGAAGGCAGCGGGTCGGCGCTGACCATCCCTGAAGCCGTACCCATGCGCAGCCGCCCGTGCTCGGCCCCGGTCAACTCGGCCAACTCTTCGAGCGCGGCGTCGTGCTCGCGCAGAATCAGATGTGCGCGCCCGATGAGACGCTCGCCCGCTTCCGTCAGGACGACGCGGCGCGGCGTGCGAATAAAAAGCGGAACGCCGACCTCCAACTCCAGTTGCTTGATCTGCATGCTGATCGCGGCCTGCGTCACGTGCACTCGTTGCGCAGCGGCGGTGAAGGTGCGCGTTTCGGCGATGGCGGCGAAAGCCCTCAGTTGTCGTATCTCCATCAAACACTCCGGTATCAAGATGCGTTATCGCAGAAATAAAATCTTTTAGTTTTCATTATACTCAGAGCGCCGATACAATTGCGAGAGTAAATTTGGTGCGCGGGCGTGGCTCTTAGCACGTCGTCGCCGCCGGAGTCCCCGATGAAGGCCAGACACGAGCGGGCCACGCTCTCAACTTCCGCAAGGAATGCCCGGAAAACTTCACCGCTTCGCGCCAGATAACTCGTGCTCGGTGTTGACGGCGGGGGCACGAAGACGCGCGCCGTGGTGATGGACGGGAAGGGGAATGTTCTTGGCGCGGGGGCTGCCGGGCCGTCGAACCCTTTGCGCGTGGGCGTCAGAGAGGCCGTCGGCGCAATCCGCGAAGCGACGGAGCGCGCCTGTTCGGTCGCACGCGTGCGGCGCGGAGATATCTCCGCCGCGATGATGGGACTGGCGGGCGTCAAACGTTCGGACATTCGCGCGGCGATGCGCTCAGCACTCATTGCCGAACTCGACATCGAGGCGCTCTCCGTCAACACGGACGCAGACATCGCCCTCTATGGCGCGACGGGCGGCGGGCCGGGGCTGGTCATCATCGCGGGGACGGGATCAATCTGCTGCGGCGTTAACGCGCGCGGCAAACATTTTTGCGCGGGAGGCTGGGGGCCGCTCGCGGGCGACGAGGGCAGCGGTTCATGGATCGCGCGCCGCGCGCTTCAATCTGTAGCGAGGGCGACGGACGGGCGCGGCGAAAAAACTTCGCTCGTCGCCGCGGCGTGCGATTACTTTAACGTGAGCACGCCGAATGATCTCTCGACTTCGATCTATGCGCCGAGCGTGACGAATCAACACATCGCCAGCTTCGGCAAGTTAGTCATCGAGGCGGCGAGGGCGGGCGACACGGTGGCGCGCGGAATCGTCTGCGAGGCCGGACAGGAATTAGGACTCGACGCCGTCGCCGTCATCCGCAAGCTCAAGATGGAGCGCGACAGTTTTCACATCGGCTATGTCGGCGGCATCTTTCGCGCCGGAGAGTTGATCCTTGTCAGTTTGCGCGAAGCGGTGGCGCGCGTCGCCCCGCAAGCCGCACTGTCTCAGCCGCAACTCGCGCCCGCCGAAGCCGCCGCACACATGGCGCACGAGCACATGCGGTTGGCGCTCGCGGGCTGAATGTTCGGAGGTTAAGGAACAATTAACAGGGATAGACAGGATGAACAGGATGGAAAAACAAGTGATGAGGGGCAAAGTGATGAATTGCAAAGTGATGAGTGATGAATTTGAAGACAGCGGCCTTATGCTTCATTCATCACTTCGTATTCATCATTCATCATTCCGTATTCATCATTCATTATTTTGCCCCTCATCCTGTCTATCCTGTCCATCCCTGTTAATAACCCGTTTGAGATTCTAACGGCATGAGTTCAGAGAATTACGAAGAGATTCCCGTCACCGAACAGGAGAACCCGCGGACGCGTGAGATCGGCTCTCTCCCGACCGCTGAGGTCGTCCGCCTGATGAACGAAGAGGATGCGCGTGTGGCTGAGGCCGTCAGGCTCGTTCTGCCGGACGTGACTCATGCGATTGACGGCATCGTCGCACGTCTGAGCGCGGGCGGACGCCTCTTTTACGTCGGCACGGGAACGTCGGGACGTTTGGGAGTGCTCGACGCGTCGGAGTGTCCGCCGACTTTCGGCGTCTCACCGGAGTTGGTGCAAGCAATCGTCGCGGGCGGATACGAAGCCTGCTATCGCGCGGTGGAGGCATCGGAGGATGATTCGGAGGCGGGAGCGCGCGACCTCGAAG
>JBAVPI010000120.1:0-4002 GCA_049692915.1 Pyrinomonadaceae bacterium | reverse complement strand
GTATCAACGTCCGCCGAAAATTATGAACAGCAAACTGAGTATCAGCTTCGAGAGTCCGCAGAGCGGATGGATGTCCGTGCGCCTGCGCTCCGGCGCGGAGAGCTTCGTCGCCGTCGTCTCGCACGCGCCCGCCGACTCGCTTGTCGAATTGATGCGCGGACTGACGGCGCTCCTCTCCGGCGAGAAAAACATCACGGTCAGGTGGAACGCCGAGCCGGAAGAGTTCGACTTCATTTTTAGCGTCGGCGGCGAGCGAGTTGAACTGAAGATCGTGCGCTTCCTCGACCACCGCCGCGCGACGCGCACGAGAGAGGTCGTCTTCACCTTCAAAGGTTCTCTGCGCGACCTGTGCCTGCCGTTCTGGACGGAACTGCGCGGCCTGCGCGAGCGAAGCGAAACAGATGTCTTCATCAGTAACTGGCGACGCGCGTTTCCAGAACAGGAGTTGCGCGAATTGACGCGCGCCGTCGAGACGTTCGCCGGAACGTCGCCGGTGCGGGCGGATATTTCCTGAAAGGCCGGTCATTTCGCACGCCTCATCAAACTGACCCGTCACGTTGACTGTCAACCCCGGCAGTCGCCCCCGTCCCCAACCTCCATTCACCCAAACTACTCCTAAACGGGAAGCTTTCGCGTGATGCGCGCTCGTCTCTGCGCGCGGCACGCCGGTTGTTAAGTGATACGGCGCGGCTTGCACAAGTGCTCGCAAGGGCGCTTTGCGGACTCACCGCACTGAGTTCGCGTCAGGCCGCGCAAAAATTTTGACAGCCCGGCACAACGCCGGATTGCATTGAGCGTCAAAGACAAGACGACGCTCTGACTTCTCACCCAGCAAGAGCGGGCCGAAGTGCCAAAGGAAGAAGTGCCCGCTCCTTGCCCCCTTCCGTCGTCGAAGGCGAGAACCGAGTTGCTCCCGGAACTCGCCTTCGATGACGGAGTATTTAGAAAAACGACGACGAAGTATTTAGAAAAAGTTTTCAGATTTGGTGACAGAGGGAGACGCGCGGGTGAGATTCATCAACATGTCAGACTACAACCGCCCCGCCAGAGTTTACTGGTGGGCGGTCGTCTGTGCGGGCGCGCTCGTCTGCGCATGGGGCATCTCGCGCTGCCTCGTCTTCACGCCGATGCAGTGGGCGCAACTGTGCGTTCTGACGAGCCTCGTCGTCATCTCCGGCGCGCGGCCCATACGCATCCCCGGCACGAAGGCGAGCGTCACGGCGGGCGACGCCTTCACGTTCCTCGCCGCGATTTTCCTCGGCATCCCGGCGGCAATCGTCGTCGGCGCGGTTGACCTTTTGACGAGTTCCGTGCGCACCTCGCACCGCGCGACGAGTTGGATCGCCGCGCCCGCCTGCATGTCGCTGACGGTCTTCGCCTCAGGCCACGTCTTCTACTTTGCGCTCGCGTCCTACAGCGGAGTGACGCGCCATCCGGCGGGAGTCGTCGAGCCGCTCACGCTCGCGCAACTGGCGCTGCCGCTCGTCGCGATGTCGCTCGCGCAGTATCTCTTAAACAGTTTTCTCGTCGCGACGCTGCTGGCGCTCAAGAATCGTCGTCCCGTCCTGCGCTTCTGGCGCGAAAATTATCTCTGGACTTCTTTGACGTACTTCGCCGCCGCGCTCGCCGCCGGACTCGTCTATGCCGCGACGATGAGCTTCGGCCTGCTCTACGTGTTGCTGAGCCTGCCCGTCATCGTCGCTTCTTACGCGACCTATCAGACGTTCTTCGAGCGCGTCGCCGAAAAGACGCGCGAGGCAGCCGAGACGAGCCGCATCCATCTCGCGACCGTCGAGGCGCTCGCCACCGCCATCGACGCCAAAGACCAGACGACGCATTGCCACGTCCGCCGCGTGCAAATCTATGCCGGGCGGATGGGCGAGTTGATGGGCCTCTCCGTGAACGAGATCAAGGCGCTCAAGGCGGGCGCGCTGCTCCACGACATAGGCAAGCTCGCCGTGCCCGATCACATTCTCAACAAGCCGGGCAAGCTCACCGCCGCCGAGTTCGAGAAGACGAAGATTCACACGTGGGTCGGCGCGCAGATTTTGGAACGCGTCGGATTTCCCTATCCCGTCGTCCCCATCGTCCGCTCGCATCACGAGCAGTGGAACGGCCACGGCTACCCGGACGCGCTGCGCGGCGAAGAGATTCCGCTCACCGCACGCATCCTCTCCGTCGTGGACTGCTTCGACTCGGCGCGCGAAGACCGCCCCTTCCGTAAAGGCATGACACGCGAAGAAGCCCGCGCCCTGTTGAGCCGGAAGGCGGGCACGCACTTCGACCCGCGCGTCGTCGAGATTTTTTTGACGCACCTCGCGGAGTTCGAGCGCGAGATCGCCGCGCAGGGACTCGACCAGCAGCAGGGCACAACCGGCGCACACATCGCGCGCCGCTCCCTGCACGACGACAACCCGCACTTCTCCGAGTCGCCCGCGGGCGAAGCGCCCGACGCTCTCAACAGCAACCAGTCTTTGCAGCACGCTTATCTCAACCAGATTAAGAGCGCGCATCGAGAGGTTTACGCCCTCTACGAAATCGCGCGCACCTTCGGCTCGTCGCTCGACATCGAAGACACGCTCTCCGTGCTCGTCAACAAGGTCGGGCACATCGTGCCGTTCGACGTGTGCGCCGTCTATCTTTATGACGAAGAGAAGGGGCACGCGACCGCCGCGCACGTCGCGGGCCGCCATGCGGAAACGTTGCGCGGGCGCATCGTGACTCCCGGCGAAGGCGTCGTCGGTTTCGTCCTCGCCAACCACCGCGTCGCGTCGCATCTCGACCCGATGCTCGATTTCGCGGACGTGCAACTGCCGGAAGTCTGCGAGTATCGCTCGATGATCGCGTTGCCGTTCATGAGAGACGAGCGCGTGCTCGGCGTGCTCGCGGTTTACTCTGTCGAGCCGCGCCGCTATACGGACGATCACACGCGGATGCTCGACACGGTCGCGCGCCTCGCGGCGGACGCCATCGCCAACGCCGTCCAGCACGCGGAGGCCGAATCGCACGCGCTCACGGACACGCTGACGGGACTGCCGAACGCCCGCGCGATGTATGTGCGGTTCGAGCAGGAGGCTTCGCGCGCGCGCCGCTCGAACCGGCCCTTTCAGGTCGTGATGCTCGACCTCGACGATTTCAAGCAGGTCAACGACACCTACGGCCACCGCACCGGCGACCAGATGCTTCGCGAGGTGGCGCACATCCTGCAAGCGCAACTGCGCGAGTACGACTTTCTGGCGCGCTACGCGGGCGACGAGTTCGTCGCCATCGTGCAGGAGTTGACGCCCGCGCAGACCGAAGAGTTGAGCGAGCGCATCGAGCGCGCCGTCGCCAAATTCTCGCTCCACGTGCGCGCAGATCATTACGCACGCGTCGGCATCTCGGTCGGTTCCGCCAGCTACGGCGCGAACGGCGAGACGCTCGACCAACTCCTCATCGCCGCAGACGAAGCGATGTACTCGGCCAAGTCAACGCATAAGCGGCGGACGCTCGAATTGAAGCCCGTGAAAGTCGCCCCCACCCTCGACACAGGCGACCTCGCTTCGACGGCGATAAATTAAGTGATGAAGGCGCAAGCGGTGCGATGAAGTGAAGGCCGGAAACAAAGGTCTCGTTTCATCTTTCACTCTTCTGCCCTCATCCCTTTCTTGACTTTACCCTTCCCAATCGTTTTCAATCATTGATGGCGCGTGGTCGTCCCGGATTTTAGGGCCGGTGGAGCGGCGCGCGCCGTTTGCGTTTGAAAATTTCCATGCCGCGTCGCAGGTTTCTCCGACGGCCCCTCCAGCCCGCGCCGAATTTTCAGCACTTCAAAGAAGCGGAATCATGCCAGCACATTCCGGTGTTTCAAGTAAAAGCGCGCGTCTGCTCGTGATTGACGCGAACGAGGGCGTGCGGCGCGAACTACAGCGCACGCTCGAAGCCGAGGGTCATCGCGTCACGCCCTGCGCCGACGCGACGGAGGCTCTGCGTGAACTGCGCGCGGAGCGTTCCGATCTCGTC